>JBDTGB010000001.1:0-7884 GCA_039937635.1 Burkholderiaceae bacterium
TGACGGAAGCAGGCATGGGAAGCAAGGGCATTGTGGCCTCGACGGCGGCGCTGGCTGTTTTGTTGCAACAAGGCATCGGTGACACAATACGCATTTCCCTCACGCCCGAGCCGGGCGGCGATCGCACGCGCGAAGTTGTCGTTGGCCAGGAAATTCTGCAAACCATGGGCTTGCGGGCATTCACCCCCATGGTGATGGCTTGTCCGGGTTGCGGCCGCACCAGCAGCACGGTGTTTCAAGAACTTGCCAATAGCATCCAGCGCTATTTGCGCGAGCAGATGCCGTTATGGAAAAGCGTCTATCCCGGCGTCGAGGCCATGAATGTCGCGGTGATGGGTTGCGTGGTCAATGGGCCCGGTGAAAGCCGCCATGCCGATATCGGCATCAGTCTGCCTGGCACGGGCGAAGTCCCGGCGGCGCCGGTCTATGTCGATGGCCACCATACGGTAACGCTGAAAGGCGACTCCATCGCGCAAGAGTTCCAAGTCATTCTTCAAGAATATGTCAAACGGCGTTACGGCGAGCAGCACTTGCACGAACAGGACGAAGTTGTTTAAGCGGACGCCGGTTTCAACAAAAGAAAATTTATGACGCAGTCGTTTCAAAAGGTCCGTGCCCTGACCGGCATGAAAGATATACTGCCCGACACCAGCGATCAATGGGAAAGTCTCGAGGCAACCATTCGCGCGTGGCTGGCCATCTATGGCTATCGCAATATGCGCACGCCGGTGCTTGAACACACCCGTTTATTTACGCGCGGCATTGGCGAAGTCACCGATATTGTCGAAAAAGAAATGTATTCGTTTGTCGACGCGCTTAGCGATGAACAGCTTACGATGCGCCCGGAGTTCACGGCTGGCATGGTGCGCGCCGCCATCGAACACAATATATTGTATGATCGTCCCCATCGCGTGTATGCGCTGGGCCCTGTTTTTCGCCGTGAAAAGCCGCAGCGCGGGCGTTATCGTCAATTTCATCAGGTCGATGTCGAAGCGTTGGGTTTTGCGGGTCCTGACATTGATGCCGAGCTGATTGTCATGCTGGCTCGTTTGTGGAAAGTTTTGGGTCTGAACGACATACGTTTGGAAATGAACTCGTTGGGGCAGGCCGACGAACGCGCCGCGCATCGCACGGCGCTGATTCAGTATCTGGAGCAGCATGAATCGGTGCTGGACGATGAAGCGCGGCGGCGCATGTACAGCAATCCGTTGCGTGTGCTCGACACCAAGAACCCCGCCATGCAGGAAATGGCCGACGATGCCCCTCGTTTGTTCGATTTTCTGGGCCAGGAATCATTGGCTCATTTCGATGGCGTGTGCGAGCGTCTGAAAGATGCCGGGATTGACTACCGTTTGAATCCTCGCCTGGTGCGCGGCCTGGACTATTACAATTTGACTGTATTCGAGTGGGTGACAGATCGCTTGGGCGCTCAGGGAACGGTTTGCGGCGGCGGCCGATACGACGGGCTGCTTGAGCTGCTTGGCGGAAAGTCCGCCGCCGCAGTTGGTTTTGCCATTGGCATGGAGCGCTTGCTTGATCTGTGTGGACAATCAAGCGCACAAGTGGCGCGGCCCGAGTGTCAGGTGTACATGATTTATCAATCCGACACGGCGCAAAGACACGTGTCGCGCCTGGCTGAGCAATTGCGCGATGCTGGATTTAGTGTCATTGTGCACGCCGGCTCGGCCAGCTTTAAATCCCAATTCAAGCGCGCCGACGCCAGCGGCGCCACAGTGGCGGTCATTGTGGGCGCTGACGAGCTGGCTGCGCAAACTGTCAGCGTCAAATGGTTAAGGACTGACTCTCTTCAGACGGGGGGGCAACAAGAAACGGTTCCCCTGGATCTCTTGATTAAAGAATTGAAATTAAAGGTTTGACGCATGGCATACGACTTGGAAGAACAGGAAAAGATCGACGCATTGCGCGCTTGGTGGGATAAGTATGGCACTTTGTGCGCCCTCGTCCTGCTCGTGGCGGTGGCTACGATGGCCGGCTGGCGCGGCTGGCAGTGGTATGAGGGCCATCAGGCCGCGCGCGCCATGGGCTATTTCGAGGCGCTTGAAGGCGCGGCGCAACAACAGGGCGACGATGCCGTGGCTCGCGTCAAAGCGGCCAGCGAGACCTTGCGCACCGATTTTCCGAACACAGGTTATACGTCCCGCGGCGTGCTGGTGGCGGCGCAGGCTTTACGGGTTCGTCACGACTTGGCCGGCGCCCAACAGCAGCTTGAATGGCTGGTGAAAAATAGTTCGGATGCGGCACTCGTGCCTTTGGCCAGATTAAGACTGGCCGGGGTATTGCTGGAACAAAAACAGTATGATCAGGCTTTGAAGCAACTGGATAATCCTTCTGCCGCTTTTGCGGGCCTGTACGCTGATTCCCGAGGTGATATTCTGGCGGCGCAGGGCAAAACGGCCGAAGCCAAGGCCTCCTGGCAAGCGGCTTTAAAGGAGCTGGGTTCAGATCCGATTGCCCAGATTGTCCAACTCAAAATTGATTCCCTGGGCGGAGCCTAATTTATGCAAACCTGCATTGCTCGTCGTATTTTTCGTAGCGTTTTACTGGCGCTTGGCGTTGCGGCACTGGCTGGATGCTCTTTGTTTGCCACCAAAAACCCGCGCTATGACCCCGCGCCCTTGACTGAATATTCGGCGGGTATTTCGGCCCATGTTGCCTGGTCGGCCTCCATTGGCAGTGGCGGTGGTTACGGTTTTATTCCCTTGATTGTCGGGGATTCGGTTTATGCCGCGACCCCTAATGGCTCGGTCGCCAAGTTAAGTCTTGCGTCTGGCCAGGTGCAGTGGCAGGCAAGCGCCCAGACGCAGTTGTCGGCGGGAGTGGGGTCCGATGGCCGTATTACGGCCGTGGCAAGCTCCGATGGCAGGGTTATTGCTTTTGATGATTCCGGCCATGAAAAATGGCGCGCCAGCGCAACCAGCGAAGTCAGTATTCCTCCAACGGTGGGCGGCGGGGTAGTTGTTGTGCGCAGCACCGATTACCGCATTCAGGCATTTGATGAAAACACTGGCGAACCCCTCTGGAACCTGCAGCGCCCGGGTCCGGCGCTTGCGTTAAAAACCACAATGCAAATGATCGTGGTCGATAACCTGATTATTGCGGGCCTGCCCAATGGCAAGCTATTGGCCATTAACGCGCACACGGGCAATGTGCAGTGGGAGGGCGTCGTTTCTTCGCCCCGGGGCGCGAGCGATCTGGAGCGCGTCAGCGATGTGGTGGGTACCCCTCAGGTGCAAGGGCCCTTGTTGTGCGGCGCCTCGTATCAGGGGCGCATCGTGTGCTTTGATGTCTCTCAGGGCGGCCGCGCCATCTGGGAGCAAAATTTTTCCAGCAGTGGCGGTATCGCTTCCGATTCGGAACAGGTCTACGGGGCGGATCAACATGACGTTGTTTATGCCTTCGGCCTTAAAGACGGACATCAGATATGGAAGCAGGACGCGTTGCTTAATCGCCATTTGACTTCTCCCGCCGCCGTCTCGCAGGGCATTGCCGTTGGCGACTTCGAGGGCTATGTGCACTTTTTGTCGCGCTCCGATGGCCATTTGCTTGGCCGATTGCAAGTGGGCGGCGGCGCCGTCGTCTCTGCACCTGTGGCAAGCAACCGTGGAGTTCTGGTGCAAACAGGCAGCGGCAACTTAGTGTTAGTTGGTGTGAATTGAATAATGTCGTCTTTAAGCCGGTCGTGGCGCTTGTTGGCAGGGCCAATGTGGGTAAGTCGACGCTGTTTAATCGACTGACCCGCTCGCGGTCCGCTTTGGTGGCCAATTTTTCCGGTTTAACGCGCGATCGCCATTATGGCGAGGGCCGGGTCGGAGACCATCCGTTCATTGCAATAGATACCGGAGGGTTCGAACCTGTCGCGAAAGAGGGCATTTTGCTCGAGATGGCACGTCAAACCCAACAGGCTATTGCCGAATCCGACGTGGTGATTTTTTTGGTGGATGCACGCGCGGGGATCAACGCGCATGATCACGAAATAGCGCGCTTGCTGCGTCGCAGCGGCCAAAAGATTTTCGTGGCGGTGAACAAGGCCGAGGGCATGCGCTATGGCTCGGCAACGGCCGAATTCCACGAACTGGGCCTGGGCGAACCGCATGCTATTTCGGCCTCTCATGGCGATGGGGTTGTTGATTTGATTGATCTGGCACTGGCGCATTTTGCTCCAGCGCCCGTGCGCGATGCGCCTGGCGATCCAGACTTTGATGACCGTGGTGTTGTTGATGCCGGCGATAGCGATCGCAAGACAGGCCATCCGTCCGGCGCGGAGGACGTCAATCACCGTATCAAGCTGGCGATAGTGGGGCGCCCGAACGTCGGAAAATCAACGCTTATCAACACCTTGTTGGGCGAAGAAAGGGTTATTGCTTTTGACTTGCCCGGCACGACCCGCGATGCGATCGAAATTGAGTTCGAGCACGGCGGCGTGCCTTACACATTGATTGACACAGCCGGCTTGCGGCGGCGCGGCAAAGTGTTTGAAGCGGTTGAAAAGTTTTCGGTGATTAAAACGCTGCAGGCTATTGAAGCCTGTAATGTAGTTGTGTTGATGATTGATGCGCAAACCGAGATTTCCGACCAGGATGCGCACATTGCCGGCTTTGTGCTCGAAACCGGCAGAGCCGTTGTCGTGGCGATTAATAAGTGGGATGGGCTCGATAGCGAACGGCGAGAACGCATTGGGCGCGAGTTCGACCGCAAGATGCATTTTTTGTCATTTGCCAAAATGCACACGGTGTCCGCGTTAAAGGGGCAAGGCATCGCAGGCCTGATCAAGTCGGTTAATGCCGCCCATGCTGCGGCCTTCGCCAAATTGTCGACGCCGCGACTGACGCGGGAAGTCTTGGCGGCTGTCGAGCAGCAACCACCGCCGCGGCGAGGTATTTTTCGCCCCAAAATGCGCTATGCGCATCAGGGCGGTCAGAATCCGCCGCTTATTGTGATCCATGGCAACGCTCTTGACGCGATTTCCGATTCGTATCGACGCTATCTGGAGGGGCGTTTGCGCACAGCATTCAAGCTTGACGGAACGCCGTTGCGCATCGAGTTCAAGTCTTCACGCAATCCGTATATACAGGGGGGAGCATGAGTCGTTTCTGGAGCGATCGCGTGGCCGATCTTGCGCCGTACACGCCGGGCGAGCAACCTAAAGCGGTCGATCTGCTCAAGCTGAATACGAATGAGCATCCCTGCGGTCCATCCCCTCGGGCGGTGCAGGCTATTAAGGACGCTGCCGATGATCGTCTAAGGCTTTATCCCGACTACGATTCCAGCGTTTTGCGTCAAGCCATCGCGACGTTGTATGGGCTGCGGGCGAATCAGGTATTTCTGGGCAATGGTTCGGATGAAATTCTGGCTCATATTTTCAATGGCTTGTTCAGGCATTCCGGAAAACGGCTGATTATGCCCGACATATCGTACAGTTTTTACCGTACGTATTGCCGCATGTTTCAGGTGGAGCCGGAAATCGTCCCTTTGGCGGATGATTTTTCGATTCGGGTCTCGGACTATACGGCCGCCGGCCGCCAGCCTTGTGCGGGGATAATTTTCGCCAATCCGAACGCTCCGACCGGCATGGCGCTTTCGCTGACCGAAATCGAGCAAATCGTTGGCGGCAATCCTGATTGCGCCGTTGTGGTTGACGAAGCGTATGTCGATTTTGGCGCGCAATCGGCTGTTGGGTTGCTGGCGCGTTACGATAACCTTGTTGTAGTGCAAACGTTGTCCAAATCGCGTTCGCTGGCAGGTCTGCGGGTTGGTTTCGCAATGGCCAACGCGGGTATTATTGACGGTCTAATACGCATTAAAGACAGCTTTAATTCGTATCCGCTTGATCGCCTGGCGCAGGCGGGGGCTCTGGCGGCGCTGCAGGACACCGCGTATTTCGAGCAAGGGCGCCTGAAGGTCATGCAGACACGCGATCAGTTATTGACGCCGCGTTTGGCTGCCTTGGGTTTCCAGGTGCTGCCATCGCGCGCCAATTTTGTGTTTGCGCGCCACCCTGATCACAACGCGCTGGATCTTGGTAAAGCTCTGCGCGAGCGCCACATTTTGGTGCGTTACTTCGCTCAGCCCAGAATTGACCAATTTTTACGTATTACGGTGGGAACTCCGCATGATTGCGAGCGTCTATGTAGTGCACTGGCCGAAATAATGAGAAGGCCCGATTAAAAATCCGCTATGAGAGCGTAAAATAGCGCTGCCGTGTGGCACGATGCGGGAAAACCCTGTAAAGTAAGCGTCTTGAATCATTAGTTTAATAACAACATAATTGGAGCCTAGCCAATGAGCAATAAAGGGCAAACACTACAAGATCCATTTTTAAATGCATTACGCAAGGATCACGTGCCCGTGTCGATTTATCTTGTCAATGGTATCAAGCTGCAGGGGCAGGTTGAATCCTTTGATCAGTATGTTGTTTTGCTGCGTAATACCGTGACTCAAATGGTTTACAAGCACGCCATTTCCACTGTTGTCCCATCTCGCCCGGTTAACATACAAGTGGATGAGCCCGCTGAATAGCCCAACCCGCTTGTTTTCTGTGAAACACCCGCTGTGTGCTTGGCACCGGCGGGTATTTCGTTTATGAAATGAGCATGAAAGCATTGATCGTTAGCGTCGACTTGGGTAGCCCTGATTATCAGGCGCATGCTGAAGAATTCACGATGCTGGCCCGGGGAGCCGGCGCCGATATAGTCGGCACGCTCGTGGCGCGTCGCAAGCGTCCCGACGCGGCTCATTTCATTGGATCCGGCAAGTTGCAAGAAGGCGTCTTGCTGGCTCAGGAATCTCAGGCTGAAATTGTTCTTTTTGATCAGGCACTTACCCCAGCGCAGCAACGCAACCTCGAGCGCGGATTTGATTTGCGGGTGGTGGACCGTGTTGCGCTCATCCTTGATATTTTCGCTTTGCGGGCAAAAAGTCACGAAGGCAAATTGCAAGTGGAGCTAGCCCAGTTGCAGCATTTGTCCACCCGTTTGACGCGGCTATGGACCCACCTTGAGCGCCAACGCGGAGGCATCGGGTTTCGCGGGCCGGGCGAGGCGCAACTTGAAATGGACCGGCGCCTGATCGGCGGCAAGGTGCGGGTTTTGCGCGACCGGCTCGAGCGGGTGCAGCGCCAACGCGCCACGCAACGCCGTTCGCGCTCGCGCAACAGCATATTTTCGGTGTCCTTGGTTGGGTACACCAACACGGGTAAATCCACCTTGTTCAATGCGCTGACCCGCGCGGATGCTTTTGCGGCGAATCAGTTGTTCGCGACGCTGGATACGACGACTCGCAAGGTGTGGATCGAAGGGACGGGACAAGTGGTTATCTCGGACACAGTCGGCTTTATTCGAGACTTGCCTCCTACCTTGATTGCGGCGTTCCGGGCTACACTTGAAGAAACAGTTCAGGCCGATTTGTTGATTCATGTGGTTGATGCGTCCAGTCAGCAGCGCGACGAGCAAATCGCCCAGGTTGACAAGGTTTTGGTCGATATCGGCGCTGCGGAAATCCCCAGGATTCTGGTGTACAACAAGATTGATGCGGCGGGCTACGAGCCGCGGGTCGAACGTGATGAACATGGTACCATTGCGCGAGTCTTTGTAAGCGCTTTAAAGCGCACCGGCTTGGACGGTGTGCGTCAGGCAATTGTCGAGTCAGGTCAAATCGCGGGAAATAATGCGTTTAACATCAAAAATATATAATTTAAATGATCCGGGCTGGGGGCGCGGGAACAATAACGGTTCCGAGCCGCCTCGCCGTCCAGGTAAAAGTGATGGCCCTCCCGACCTAGACGAAGTCTGGCGCGACTTCAACAGTCGCTTGGGTTCGTTGTTCGGCCGTAAGCCGAATCGGGGTGGCAACCGCTTCGGTGGTGGC
>JBDTGB010000002.1:0-14855 GCA_039937635.1 Burkholderiaceae bacterium
GCCAGTTGCCGTTCCGCATGCCCCTTTTCAGCATCCAGGGTGATGGTCTGGTTTTTGGATTCGTCCAACTGCAACCGCAGCGCGGTGAGCGTTTCGCCGCGTTGCTCGGCCAGGCTTTGACTTAAGGCAAGATTGGTGCGCGTGACAGCCACCGCGCGACGAAAATAAATCGCCGCGACAATAAGGCCAATCAATAAACCAATCAACGCCAGCAAACCCGCCGCCAATCCCGGATTTATTTCAGTCACCATCATTATCCTTGCTGTTTCTTGACACCGAAACAGTTCTCCATGGTGGGAAACGAACCGTCGCGCACGTCATGCGCATACTGTTCGATGGCGCCGCGAATGAGGGCTCCCACATCGGCAAACTGCCTGGCAAACTTCGGGATACGTGCTCCGCTCAAGCCCAGAATGTCTTCCGTGACCAGTATCTGACCATCGCAATCGGGCGAGGCGCCAATGCCTATGGTTGGAAACGTCAGCTCTGTGGTAATACGCCGCGCAACAGCCTCGGCCAGGCCTTCGATCACAACGCCAAAAGCGCCGGCCTGTTCGTGAGCCCGCGCATCGCCAACGATGCGCTCGGCCGACTCCTCAGTCATGCCCTGGGCTTTAAAACCGCCCATCGTATTGACATACTGCGGCATAAGCCCCACATGGGCCAATACAGGAATACCGCGCTGAACCAAAAATTCAATCGTGGGCGCCATCACCGCGCCTCCTTCGAATTTAACGCCGTCGGCGCCGCTCGCCGCCAGTATTTTGGCGGCATTGGTAAACGCCTGTTGCGGCGATTCCTGGTAACTGCCAAACGGCATGTCGACGATGACGCACGCATGACTGGTCGAACGCACCACAGCCGCGGCGTGGGCGGCCATTTGCTCAACCGTTATCGACAAGGTGTTAGGCAGGTTGTATCCCACCATGGCGGTGGAATCGCCAATCAGAATCATGTCCAGATAATCATCGAGCAAACGCGCAAACGGAGCGGTATAGGCCGTCAGGGCGACAATTTTCTGCTGACCCTTATAAGCCATAAGTTGCGGCACGCTAATGCGTTTTGTCTGAGTATGTATACTCACCCTATTCTCCCGAAAGTCGTAGCCGGCCTAAACCGGCAGGTGAAACAAAATGACGCTTGGCTTATTTGTAACAACCGTATAATTAAAAGTGGTCCAAAAGAACAATAACGCGTCCAGGCATCCGTGGCATAAAACGGCCAAGCGGCAGACTCAAGATTACACCGACTGCGTCGCGCACCAATAATTATGGAGGTTCATTATGGCTAACACCCCAAATACCATCAAATTTCATGATGGCAATAGCGCCCCGCAATTAGGCTATGGCGTATGGCAAGTTGAAAACGACGTCGCGGCAACCGTAGTGAAGACAGCGATCGACGAGGGTTACCGGCTTATCGACACCGCCGCCATCTACGGCAACGAAGCAGGCGTGGGAAAGGCCATTGTCGACTCCGGCATTCAGCGCGAACAACTGTTTATTACGACCAAGCTCTGGAATGACAGCCACAGCCACAGCGGCGCCAAGGCTGCTTTTAACGAAAGCCTGGAAAAACTGGGGCTGGATTACGTCAACTTGTATTTGATCCATTGGCCTGCGCCCAAAAGGAATCTGTTCGTGGATGCCTGGGAAACCATGATTCAGTTACGCGACGAAGGGCGGGCAAAATCAATCGGCGTGTGCAACTTTCCAATCGAACACCTGCAGCATTTACTTGATGAAACAGGCGTCATTCCGGTGGTCAACCAGATCGAGCTTCATCCGCGTTTTCAGCAAGCCGCGCTACGCGAATATCACACCGAACATGGTATCGTCACCGAGGCCTGGAGCCCGTTGGGCCGGGGTCATCTGTGGGACGATCCTGTTTTGACATCGATCGCCCATAAGCACGGGCGATCAGTCGCCCAGGTCATGATTCGCTGGCACACGCAATTAGGCAACATGGTTATTCCGAAATCGGTCACGCCTAGCCGTATTCGCGAAAACTTTCATGTGTTCGACTTTGAGCTTACCGGAGAGGATATGGCGGCCATTGCAACCCTTGACAGAGCCGATGGTCGCGACGGGCCCGATCCCGAGACCTATTCCGTGATCAAACTTAAATAGATGTCATGCGTCGCGCAACGCCGCCAGCTAAATAAACAACCAGCGCGGGCGCGGCGGCAAACACGACAAACAAAGCGACTGCGGCCTGCTGCGCGCCGACAAAGCCACCCGGGTGCGTGAAACCCGCTGCGTTGGCCACCATACCCGTTAGCGTCGCCCCCATGGCGATGGCGTACAACTGAACCGTGGTAATTCCTGACGTGGCGATATTTTCTTCTCCGGCCGGCGCCGATTTAAATACGCCCGTCATCAAATGCGGCCAGCACAGGCCTATTCCCAACCCGACGCCCACCAGGGGAACAATCAGCCACCACCCGCTTGCGTTGCTCTGAGTCAGTGTCGCCATGGGCATAAGCACCCCCAGGCAAATCAAAGACAAACACGAAAGAGCGGGGCCGAAACGCAGCAAAAGATTCGAGACAGCCATTGTGCGGCCCGAACTGATGAACGAACCAGCCGTCCAGCCCGCGGCCATCAGCGCGCTTAGATAGCCCGCGATCAACGGCGTATTGCCATGGATCAGTTGTAAAAAGTACGGGACGAAAACCTCGACGGTTATGCCTATGCTAAGCAGCGCAACGCAAGCATAAAGACGACCTAGCTTGTCTTCGACCGAGTACGAGCCGGTGGGCAGCAACTTGACCGCCGCATTCCTGTCGACCTTGGCAATAACAAACCCCAACCCCAGGCCAAGCGCAACGCCCGCCACGTTCCAACTAAGTTCACGCGACAAACTGGCCACGGACACCGACAGCACCGACAGCACCAGCAACGATATCTTGCCCAAAGGCGCTTTAAGCCGGCGTTCGCCTTTCGGTCTGGGCGCCTTGCCGTCCAACTGGGTGCAAACCAGCCAGATCAAGACGGCCGCAGGCGGCAACACAAACCAAAACGCCAGCCGCCAATGGCCCATCTGGGCAAACACCCCGCCGATGGCCGGGCCCGCAAGCGTCGCCACCCCCCACATGCCCGAAATCAGAGCCATGGCGCGAGACCACAGGCGCTCTTCAAACAAAATGCGGCTAAGCGCGTAACTAAGCCCCAGCAACACACCACCGCCGAAGCCCTGGCACGTCCGACCAAGCAGCAACCATGCCATGGATGGAGACAAAGCACAGACTATCGTGCCCAACAAAAAAATCCCGATAGACACCAAATACGCTCGGCGCGAACCGAAGGCATCCATGGCCTTGGGCGATAGGGCCGACCCCATAATCGACGCCACAACAAATAAAGTGGTGTTCCAGGCGTAGTATTCCAGGCCTCCGATATCCTGCACCACCGAAGGCAAAATAGTGGCAACGATATAAACATCGATGGCGTGCAGGGCCACGCCGCCGGCCAGCGCCAGCGAGCGCAAGCCGTTGCGGCCCGCTAGCAATTCAGACCAGGACGCTTCCTGCATCGTGCGCACAACACCTTTTTTTAAAACGCGTGAATAGCGTCGATTTTACCGGGCTTGGGACGATTCTAATTAATAATGCGGCGGCTTCTCGGCCGTAAAAGGGTCGCCTGCGCCAGCCGCTTCATCGAAGCGCCGCAACAAAGTGGCGCATAGCCTTTGCAGCTCGTCTATCTTTTTTTGCTGCTGATAGATCTGTCGGCTGAGTTCTTGCGTCAAATCTTCCTGGCGAGTAACTTTAATTTCAATTTCGATTAAACGCTGATCAGTCGTCACCGTGCCCGCCCTTTGTGGAAACCAGCAGTTTAGACCAGGTTGGAGGTACGCCGGGATTTACTGCTTTCCGTAAAAGTGCTGTAGAAAAGGCGCGCGGTAACTTTCATGACAAGCCATGCAGGCGGCCTGCATTTTCCCAAACGCCGCAATCACTCCGGGACCATCTTCTTTCTGGGCCGCTTTTTGAATAGCTGTTGCAGCGGCTTCCGCATCCTTGTCAAGACCCCGAAACGCAAGCGCGTCCGTGCCTAAATAGGTCAGAATGCGAACTTTCTCGCCTAAAGGAGGCGTGGGGTGATCAGCGATTAGCGCTGCCAATTTAGCAACCAGCGGCCAATCTTTTTCTTCAATGCCATGGCTGATCGCCCGCGTATTCTTGTCCAAGTCCTGCATAATATGGCGTAAAGCCAATGCATTATCGGGCTGCGCTTTGACATCCTGGGCCAACGCCATCCTGGACGCCAACGCCAGAACCAAGCCAGCGCCGGCAACATTAACCCATCGTTTGAACTGCATAATACGCCTCATCAATCCATGTGTGTCAGTCGCAATAGTAAGTAACCACTTACTATTTTACCATCAGACAAGACAAGAACCAACAAGGCGCAAGGGCGCGGCGCCGATTCGACCAAGCGCATTAACGCCAATGGCCACGCCCTCCGCGGTAGTAACCGCGGCGTCCACCCCAGGAATTAAATCCAAAGTTGAAAAACACGGGAGGCCCGATGTAAGAGGGGCCAACATAGGCGGGAGCGACGTAAACCGGCGCGGGCTCAACCGGCGATGCATACACCGTTTGCCCATTGCCATCAAAATAGGTATAGGCGGGCGGAGACGAATAGACGGCGCATCCACCTGCGCCAAGAAGCATAACGAGCGAAAGAGCAAGGCGTTTCGCCACACCGGTCTTGATTGATTTCATAAACGTTGGACGTGATCCCTTTTGGCTAAATGATTCTTTTATGGTTATTGGACATAATCCATCGCAAGTAGTTCTGAGCGCTGATAACTGGTTACAGGATAGCCCTGAGTCCTTATCAATAATTCGTTTTCGTTCAGATATCAGTCAGGTTTTACCCTATAAGCCAACCCGTAAAATCGCCAGCACGTAAAACGTTAGGTCATTGTTATTGTTGAATAAAATTGCACATTCAGGACGCTATCCCCGCGTTTTAAACAGGTAGACTTATCTTTGACAAACCCTTGTCAGCCCATTACAGTCCCCGGATTGCCTATCCACAGGAACGAAACGCGTGCGTCTCACGACGCACGCTATCACGAAAAATCGGAGAGTCCACCCATGAAACTAAACCCATCCAAACTGTGCGTCGCGTTTGGCGCGATGCTTGCTATTTCGTTCGCCAGCGCCACAGTGGCGGCGCCCATCGTCGTCAAATTCAGCCACGTCGTAACCGACGCCACGCCCAAAGGCCAGGGCGCGCTCAAATTCAAGGAAGTGGCCGAAAAGCTGCTTCCTGGCAAAGTCATTGTCCAGGTCTTCCCAAGCTCGCAACTGTTCGGCGACGCCAAAGAAATGGAAGCCGTACTGCTTGGCGACGTGCAGTTCATCGCTCCATCGTTATCCAAATTCGACCGCTACACCAAAAAACTCCAGTTATTCGATTTACCTTTCTTGTTTGACGATATGGCAGCGGTAGACCGCTTCCAGCACAGCACAGAAGGCAAAGAGCTGCTGAACTCGATGACCAACCGGGGGGTCCAGGGGCTGGCCTACTGGCACAACGGTCTGAAAGAGCTGTCCACCAATAAAGAAAAGCTGACCCGCCCCGAAGACGTGGCAGGCCTTAAATTCCGCATTCAGGCTTCGGACGTGCTTGAAACGCAGTTCCGCCAATTGAAAGCCAACCCTCAGAAACTGGCCTTCAGCGAAGTCTATCAGGCGCTGCAAACCGGCGTAGTCGACGGCCAGGAAAACACCTGGTCGAACATCTATTCGCAAAAACTCCACGAAGTGCAAAAAACCATCGCGGTCACCAATCACGGCGTGATCGATTACATGGTCGTCACGAACGCCAAATGGTGGAAAGGCCTGCCCGAGGACATCCGCGTCGGATTGACGAAAGCCATGGAAGAAGCCACCACATTCGCCAACGCCCGCGCTGCCGAGCTGAATGAACGCGACCGCAAACGCATCGCCGACGCCGGCGCCGCCAAAATACAGGCTCTAAGCAAGGAAGACGTGGCCGCCTGGCGCACCGCTATGGAGCCCGTGTGGAAAAAATACCAAAGCGACATTGGACCCGAACTGATCCAGGCGGCCTTGAAATCCAATAAATAAAGCATACGCGCTCAGGGCTTTACAAACCGCTACTGGATACACACCATGAAATTCGCTTGGTTTGAGCGATTAGAGGAGGGCCTGATCGCCTTCCTTCTTGCTGCCATAACAGTCATAACATTCGGGCAGGTAGTGGCCCGCTACGTATTCAACTATAGCTTCGTCTGGGCGCTGGAGCTTTCGACTTATCTGTTTGGAGCGCTAATTTTTCTGGGAATATCGTACGGTGTGCGTGTTAATGCGCACATCGGGGTCGATGCCCTTGTAAAGATTCTACCCACCAAGATGGCGCATCGGGTCGGGATCCTGGCGACGTTGCTGTGCCTGGCCTATACCGTCATCATTTTCATAGGCAGTTGGGTGTATGTGGACAAAATGGTGGAAATAGGGATTCTGGCTCAGGACATGCCCATTCCGCAATGGGTTCCGCGCATGGTGATGCCCGTGGGCTTCGCCTTGCTTTTTTATCGCTTCAGCCAGGTTCTGTACAGAATGCTCGCAGGCAAAGAGACTCACTTGGTAGGTGACGAGGTCGAAGACGCGCTCAAGTATCGCAGCGACACCGATACGGCCGCCTCTTCCGCACAGAGCAAATCATGACCACAGGCGCCCTGTTTTTGATGCTGTTTGTTTTCATGTTCATGGGCATGCCCGTGGCCGTGGCGCTTGGGCTGTCGTCCATTTTGACGATTCTGACATTTGGCCACGATTCGCTCGCGTCGCTGTCGTTGAAGATGTTTGAAACCTCCGAGCACTTCACGCTCATGGCGATCCCATTCTTTATCCTGGCAGGAGCGTTCATGACCACCGGCGGAGTCGCCAAGCGCATGATCCGCTTTGCCATCGCCACAGTGGGGCACCTGCATGGCGGCCTGGCCATTGCATCGGTCATGGCATGCTGTTTATTCGCGGCTGTGTCGGGTTCCTCGCCGGCCACGGTGGTGGCGGTGGGATCGATTGTCATTGCGGGCATGGTGCGCGCGGGCTATCCCAAAGCGTTTGCCGCCGGCGTGATCTGCAACGCCGGTACACTGGGCATATTGATCCCCCCTTCCATCGTCATGGTCGTGTACGGCGCCGCCACCGAGACATCGGTGGGCAAGCTTTTCATGGCGGGCGTCGTGCCGGGACTGTTGCTGGGTCTGCTGCTGATGGTGGTCATTTACATCGTCGCGCGGGTCAAGAATTTGCCGCGCCAGCCGCGCGCCACATTGCGCGAGACGCTGATCGCGGGACGGGACTCGATCTGGGGCCTGATGCTCATCATCATTATCCTGGGCGGTATTTACGGAGGGGTTTTCACCCCTACCGAAGCGGCTGCTGTGGCCGCCGTGTATGCGTTTGTGATTGCCGTTTTCGTGTATCGCGATATTGGCATGCGACAAGTGCCCGAGGTGCTGATCGACGCATCCAAAGTCACGATAATGCTGATGTTCATCATCGCCAACGCCCTGTTGTTCGCCCACGTGCTTACAACCGAGCGTATTCCGCAAATGATTGCCGAGCAGATCGTGGCATGGGACATGGCGGCGTGGCAATTTCTGATCGTGGTGAATATCCTGTTGCTGATCGCGGGCGCCTTCATGGAACCCACGGGGATAATCCTGATTATTGCGCCGATTCTGTTCCCCATCGCCATGAAGCTGGGCATCGATCCGGTTCACCTGGGCATTATCATCGTGGTGAACTTGGAAATCGGCATGGTAACGCCACCGATTGGACTGAATCTATTCGTGACCGCAGGGATTACCAATATGTCGATTGGCCAAGTCATACGGGCCGCCATGCCCTGGCTATCGGTGTTACTGATCTTCCTGGCGATAACCACCTACGTACCGCAGATGTCGTTATGGCTGCCCAATTTCCTGGGGGGCTTCTAAACAGATTACCCCTCGATCACCGCGTAAGCGGAATGATTGTGGATGGACTCGAAATTCTCGGCTTCGACGCGATAACGGCCAATGCCCGGGTGCGCCTGCAAGCGAGCTGCCACGTCGCGCACCAGGTCTTCGACAAACTTCGGATTGTCGTAGGCATATTCAGTCACATATTTCTCGTCGGGGCGTTTTAAAAGTCCCCACAGTTCGCACGATCCCTCCGCCTCGACCAGGCGGATAAGCTGATTCATATCCGCCTCGCCTGTCAAGACCGCAAAAACAGTGACATTCGAGCGCTGGTTATGCGCGCCATACTTGGAAATTGCTTTAGAGCAAGGACACAGACTTGTTACTGGAACTTGCAAGGTCATCTCGAACCCGGCCTGTCCTCCAATCAGCCGCGCAGTCCAACGCACGTGGTAGTCCAGCAAACTGCTCACCCCCGAGACCGGCGCCAGCTTGTTGATGAAATAGGGGAATTCAACGGTGATTTCCCCGTCCTTGGCGTCCAGCAAGCGCACCATGTCTTGCACCATGATGCGCATGGTCGCGGGTGCCATGGCGGTCGTGCGATTTTGCTCCAGCAGCGCCATGAAACGCGACATGTGCGTGCCTTTTTGCTGCTCTGGCAACGCGACTGTCAAAGTCCAGTCAGCGACGGTGGCTTGCGGCTCTTTACCGGTTGCAATCAGCATGGGGTAACGAGCGCCGCGAACGCCCACGCGCTGAATAGCCAAGTGGCGCGTATCCGGTGTGCGTTGCACATCGGGCATAACGATCGGAAGGTCAATCAGGGCATCCATACAGGTTCCTTACATACATTACGGTTCGTCTTGCTTTCCCAAGCGAGATCTACACCATTGGATAACCCTGCGACGCGTAATGTTCCCGAAGATTAGTTTTACCTATAATGCGCCGAGCCGCACGATAACGCGAACCCGCATCAACCCACCCCTGGCCCCACTGATACAAGCCCCATAAACGCAATGCTGACCGCCCTATTGATTTTTCTGACCACGATCACACTGGTCATCTGGCAACCAAAAGGGCTGGGCATTGGATGGAGCGCCGCAATGGGCGCGGTGGCCGCGCTTCTTGCCGGAGTCGTGCAACCCGGCGATATTTCAATTGTGTGGGCCATAGTATGGAATGCCACCCTCACGTTTGTCGCCATTATTATTATTAATCTGATACTTGACGAAGCGGGCTTTTTTGAATGGGCGGCGCTGCATGTTGCGCGCTGGGGCAAGGGTAGCGGCCGAAAACTCTTCATCCATCTCGTTCTGCTGGGCGCCGCCGTATCGGCGCTCTTTGCAAACGATGGCGCGGCCCTTATCCTGACGCCTATCGTTGTCGCCATGCTTCAGGCCCTAAAGTTTTCGCTGCGAGCAACGCTGGCATTTGTTATGGCGGCCGGCTTCATCGCTGATACAGCCAGTTTACCGCTGGTCATTTCAAATCTGGTCAATATCGTATCGGCCGATTTTTTCAAGATTGGTTTTGGCGAATACGCCGCCATGATGATACCGGTCAATATCGTGGCTGTCGCGGCGACTTTGCTTGTTCTAATGTGGCGCTTCGGCCGCGATATCCCCACCCATTACGACCCATCGAAATTGAAAACGCCCGCCGACGCTATTCGCGATCGGCCCACTTTCACGGCCGCCTGGTGGGTCTTGACCGCCCTTCTGATCGGATTCTTCGGGCTTGAACGAATCGGCATTCCCATTAGCGCCGTCGCAGGCGGTGGAGCGGCCGTTTTACTGGCAATCGCGGCCCGCGGACACGTCATTTCAACCCGCAAGGTGCTTGAAAACGCGCCTTGGCAAATCGTCATTTTTTCAGTAGGCATGTACCTTGTCGTGTATGGCCTGCGCAATCAGGGTCTGACCGACCACGTGGCCCAGCTTCTAAACTTTTTCGCTGAATACGGCATAGGGGGGGCCGCCATCGGCACAGGCTTGCTGACCGCGCTACTTGCGTCCGTCATGAACAACCTGCCGGCGGTACTGGTTGGCGCGCTTTCGATCGATGCAGGCAACGCCCACGGGATCGTGCGCGAGGCCATGATCTACGCCAACGTCATCGGCGCTGATCTGGGCCCCAAGTTTACCCCCATCGGCAGTCTGGCGACGCTGCTGTGGTTGCACATTCTGGCGCAAAAAAACATCCGAATCACCTGGGGTTATTACTGCAAAGTCGGTATCGTGCTGACGATGCCGGTCCTATTGTTGACTCTGGCGGCGCTGGCCATACGATTAAGTCTGTAAATTCGCACGGACGTGCGATACGATGATTGGCAACTACCTCGTCCGGTAAACAAGGCAAAGACAAAATTTCCCTGAAACACAAGCCGCTCGCTAAACCAGCGAGGCACCCACTAAAATGGAGAATAAAGTGAAAGTCGTCAAAATCCGCGCACGCGTTTTCGAATGGAAAGGAAAAACCACACCGCCGCAAGCCAATTTTTGCACCAACGCCATGGATTTGCTGTGGAATCGTGGCGATTCGATGGGCACATTCCGATTCCATGGCTGGACCGTGGTTGAGATAGAAACCGACGATGGCCTGGTAGGAATCGGCAACGCCGCGCTAGCCCCCCGCATCGCCAAGCAGATTATCGACCAATACCTGGCGCCGCTAGTGATTGGCCAGGATCCCTTCGATTACGAGTATTTGTGGCAACGCATGTACCGCTCGACCCTTGCGTGGGGACGCAAAGGAATAACCATGGCGGCAATTTCAGCGATCGATATCGCCTTGTGGGATCTTATGGGCAAAGCAACCGGGCGGCCCGTATTCAAACTGCTGGGCGGGCGCACGAAAGAGAAAATTCCCTGCTACGCGTCGAAACTCTATCACAACGACCTGGGTGAAATGCAGCGCGAAGCGCAATCGTACCTGGACCAGGGATTCAGCGCCATGAAACTGCGTTTTGGTTATGGTCCTATGGACGGACCAATAGGGGTGCGCAAAAATATTGAAAGCGTCGACGCTGTGCGCGAAGTCATTGGATACGATGTTGACCTGATGCTTGAATGCTACATGGGCTGGAGTCTGGAATACGCCAAACGTATTCTGCCCAAGCTTGAGCGTTTCGAACCCAGATGGCTTGAAGAGCCTGTCATCGCCGACGATATTGACGGTTATGCAGAACTTAATAAACTGACCAACATTCCGATTTCAGGCGGCGAGCACGAATTCACCAGTTATGGCTTTCGTCAATTGCTGGATAAACGCGCGGTATCAGTGATTCAGTACGACACCAACCGGGTCGGCGGCATTACCATGGCTCACAAAATAAACGCTCTGGCCGAAGCCTACGGCGTGCCGGTCATCCCGCACGCGGGACAAATGCACAACTACCATCTGACCATGTCAACCCTGGCCTCGCCCTTGTCCGAGTTCTTCCCCGTACATGACGTCGAGGTTGGAAACGAACTGTTCTATTATATTTTCGACGGCGACCCCATCCCTGAAAACGGCTACCTTAACCTTGACGATACGCTACCGGGTCTGGGCCTGACCCTGTCGGATAAACACTTGGACCATTTCAATATCACCGAATAAGTCAGTGCGGGCACAGTTGGCGCCAAACCAAACATGCGATACTAACCTTCATAAATGGTATCGTTAGGCAAGAAGGATGCCAACCCGCACACATGTAAAGGCTCTTAAATGAAAATCAATGGAACCATGCTAATCGGCGCCAAAGACGTCGTTGGCACACAAAAAGACATCAAAGCTGTCAATCCCGCAACAGATGAAACGCTGGAACCCACATTCAAGGGGGGCGCTAGCGCTGAAGTCGAGCAGGCCTGCCAACTGGCGCACTCCGCCTTTCAAAGCTATCGCGAAACCAGCCTTGAACAGCGCGCGGCCTTCCTGGAAAAGATCGCCGATCACATCATGGCGCTGGGCGACGAACTGATCGTTCGCACGCATCTGGAATCCGGCCTGCCCAAAGGGCGAATAGAAGGCGAACGCGGCCGCACGGTCAACCAGTTACGGCTGTTCGCATCGGTGGTGCGCGATGGGCGCTGGATCGATGCGCGCATCGATTTCGCCCAACCTGAGCGCAAACCCATGCCCCGCAGCGATATCCGCTTGCGCTATATTCCACTGGGCCCGGTGGCCGTTTTTGGCGCCAGCAACTTCCCGCTGGCCTTTTCAGTCGCGGGCGGCGACACCGCATCCGCGTTGGCGGCAGGCGCTCCCGTCATCGTTAAAGCGCACTCGGCTCACCCTGGAACATCCGAACTGGTCGGCCGTGCCATACGCGCAGCGGTGGCCGAATGCGGCCTGCACGAAGGCGTTTTCTCGTTAATTTTCGGCGCTGGCGCCGACGTCGGCCAAACCCTGATCTCGCATCCCTACATCAAAGCGGTCGCCTTCACCGGCTCGCGCACGGCCGGCGTTGCTCTTATGCACGCCGCCGCCGCACGACCCGAGCCCATTCCCGTCTATGCCGAAATGAGCAGCATCAACCCCGTTTTCCTGATGCCGGGCGCGCTTAAGGCCAATGCGGAAAAGATCGCGCAGGGCTTCGTGGCATCGTTACTTATGGGAGCAGGCCAATTTTGTACTAACCCGGGCCTGGCCATCGGGATCGAATCCCCTGAGCTCGATGCGTTCATTCGCGCCGCTGAAGCAGGCGTGGTCTCCAGCCCTGCCGCGACCATGCTGACAGCGAATATTCACAAAGCATACGAGACCAACCTGAACCAGCTTGTGCTGAACCCGAATATTACCGTGCTGGCCCGCGGCAAGACCTCCGACGCGCCCAACCAATGCCGATCGGCGCTACTGTGCACCAGCGCCAGCGCTTTTCTGAAAGATCCGCACGGTTTGGGGATTGAAGTGTTTGGTTCCAGCTCAGTCGTTATCAAATGCGCCAACGCCGAGCAAATGCTGGCGATCGTCCAGGCACTTGAAGGCCAGCTTACGGCAACTCTGCAAATAACGACCGGCCAGGACGAAGCGCTGGCGGCATCGCTTATCGCCGCGCTTGAACTGAAAGTCGGTCGCATCCTGGCCAATGGATATCCGACTGGCGTCGAGGTATGCCACGCCATGGTGCACGGCGGGCCGTTCCCCGCCACGTCCGACAGCCGCACGACCTCGGTGGGCACTGCCGCCATTTATCGCTTCCTGCGACCTGTGTCGTATCAGGACATCCCCGACGCATTCCTGCCCGCCGCCTTGAAAAACGCCAACCCGCTGGGCATCCCCAGATTGGAAAGCAAGTAATGAGGTTATGCGGCGCTCAAACAGGGATGGCCCCATGGCAAACAACACAAACATGCTTTTTGGCCGATTAAGGCTCAAGCAACTCAATTTAATTATCGCCATAAGTAAACACAATTCATTGCGTAAAGCAGCCGCCGACCTGGCGATGACGCAGTCAACGGCCAGCAAGGCGCTGCAAGAAGCTGAATTAATCCTGGGCAACAAGTTATTTGAACGGCGGCGAGACGGACTCTATGCCAATCGATTCGGCGAGTGCGCCATAAATTACGCGCATATCATTCGAAAAGATGTTTTAGCCTTGTCAGACGAGCTCGTGGAAATCAAAACGGGACGTGGCGGCAAGATCAGAGTAGGCGTCATCATGGGCGGCGTGCCAAAAGTGCTCAAAGACGCCATCAATCGCATATGCAGCGTCAATGAGGACATCGTTATCGAAATTTACGAAAACACAAGCACTATTATGCTGGCGATGCTCAACAATGACAGACTCGATATGGTCATAGGCAGAACCAGCGTTAGTCAGAATGCTGACAACTATGACTATATCCACCTGGCTGAAGAAAACGTCTCAATCGTGGTTGGCAATAGCAATCCTCTAACAAAAAAGAAAGACGTTGTACTGGCCGACCTGAAAGACTCCCGCTGGATAGCCTACCCCAATAGAGCTCCACTCAACATTCTTTTAAAGCAAGAGCTTGAGCGCGCCGACATAAACACGTTCGCGTGCCCTGTCGAAACAGCATCCACATTCATCACTATCACACTATTAAGCGATAGCGATGATTTCGTAGCGCTGATTCCGGCCGACGTAGCCGCATTCTTTGCCAATAACGGGTTGATCACGATCCTGCCCATATCGTTGCCATCGCGGTCTCAGCCTTTCGGCCTGATCACCCACAAGCAACGCAACCTGACACACGCCACTAAACTGCTTATAGACACTATTCTGCAAGCGCGCGCTCTGCCTGCAATGCCGCAGCAGGGCTAAGCGCTGTTTCTATCTGGCCCAGCGCAAAACGAGCGGGTCCAACATCCTGGCCGTTTCAATTAGCCCAGTGCGTACTTCTTTTGAAATGGCGGGAAGCGGATGCCGGCCAGCGGCTGATTTGATAATGCCGCCCTCTTGCATCAAGGCCTTGCTGGTCAATATCCCACCCTGGCGATTCTCGTAGTTGATCAACGGTAGCCACTGCTGATACACGGAAACCGCCTTATCCCGATTACCAGAAAAATAGGCGTCAACAATTGACTTTATGCCGTCGGGGTAGCCACCACCCGTCATAGCGCCGGTTGCCCCCGCGTCCAGATCGGGAAGCAGTGTTATGGCTTCTTCACCATCCCACGGTCCCTCAACTCTATCTCCGCCCAGCCGTATGAGTTCACGCAACTTGGACGCAGCACCGGGCATCTCGATTTTGAAATACGACACATGTTCGATCTCCCGCGCCATTTTCGCCAAAAACTGAACTGAGAGATTCGTGCCGCTTATGGGCGCATCCTGAATCATGATGGGAATATTGATCGAAGCGGAGAGGCGATCAAAAAACTCGTAAATCTGCGAGTCGTTACAACGTATCGTTGCTCCATGGTAAGGCGGCAGCAACATCACCATGGCAGCGCCA
>JBDTGB010000003.1:0-4441 GCA_039937635.1 Burkholderiaceae bacterium
CTATCCCATTCAAAAGCTGGTTAAGGCCCATTATGTTTGCCTGAATATCGAATGCAATCAGGCAACGATGGATGAACTCGAGCATGCGTTCCGTTATAACGATGCGATATTGCGCAGCTTGGTGATAAAAACCAAGAAAGCGCATACCGAGCCGTCGATCATCATGAAATCGGTTGAGCGGGAAGAGGCGCGCAAGGCAACAACTGAAACCCCGGCGCCGACGCCAGCGCCGGCGCCAGCGGCCGTTGTAACGGAATAATTGTTTTCACCCAGAGCATAGTCGTGAATCAGGTTTCGTTGACGGCAACGGCACTCGAGGTTAAGCCCCTACGCTATACCCCGGCCGGTTTGCCTGCTATTGAAATGATCCTGAATCACGAATCGGAAGTCCTCGAGGCCGGCGTTGTTCGTCGAATCGAAATGGTGCTTTCCGCTGTTGCCCTGGGAGACATTGCTTTGTTGCTGGCGGATACCCCAATGGGCGCAGCGCTTTCGATCCAGGGCTTTTTGGCTCCGACTCGAAAAAGCTCAAGCAAATTGGTGCTGCATATACAGCAAGGCAATCGGGTTTTCTCTAGCCAGGCGTCAGCGCTTGTTTAGCAAAGGCTCCAGACAAATTTTCGCGGCGTGCGATCGATTCGATTCATTAATAGATATTAGAGTTAGTTAGGGCGTAAGGCCCACGAACCAAACAGGCATATCATGGCTTATTTCAAGAAAACGAAAGAAAAACGTAAATTCACTCAACAAAATCCGTTGTTCAAACGTCGCAAGTTCTGCCGCTTTACGGCAGCGAATGTGGACCAGATCGACTATAAAGACCTGGACACGCTGCGTGATTTTATCCAGGAAAACGGCAAGATAATTCCGGCGCGTTTAACCGGCACCAAGGCGCACCATCAGCGTCAGCTCGATACGGCCATAAAACGCGCTCGTTTTCTGGCGTTGCTGCCCTACACCGACAACCATAACTAACCCTAAGGCCTATCGTCATGCAAATTATTCTGCTCGAAAAAGTCGCCAATCTGGGTAACCTTGGGGAAGTCGTTCGCGTGCGCGACGGCTACGCTCGCAATTACCTGATTCCTAAAAAAATTGCTCGGCGCGCAACAGAGACCGCACTGAAGGAATTTGAAGCACGTCGCGCCGAACTGGAAAAAACCCAGGCTGAAAAGCTCGCGGCTGCCCAGGCGGTTGGTGAAAAGCTGGCCGGTATTTCACTTATGGTTTCTCAAAAAGCCGGTGTCGACGGACGTTTGTTCGGCTCGGTGACCAATATGGACCTGGTGGCGGCTCTGGCCAAAGAGGGTTTTACTTCCATCGAAAAATCGCATATTCGCCTGCCTGATGGCTCCATCAAGGCGACTGGCGAGTACCCGGTTCGAATTTCGTTACACACCGACGTGGTGGTTGATGTTACGGTTGTCGTGCGCGGCGAGATGGTCTGATCCACTTGGATGGCGTTGCGGCGCAGCTTTTGGCGCGTGCGCAATGACGCCGTACCTTGTTATGATTGAAAGCCGGTGCATGCCGGCTTTTTTTCTTCTGTAGTACAGGCTGCTCCGGGGTGCTGATTTTGGACAATAAAAGAATAGATGGCGATTCCCAGTTGGATTACTTGCGCGTGCCGCCTCATTCGGTCGAGGCGGAACAGTCGGTACTGGGAGGGTTGCTGCTGGACAATGCCGCCTGGGATCGAATTAGCGATGTGCTGGGCGAGGACGATTTCTATCGTTTTGATCACCGTATCATCTGGCAACATATAACGCGTTTGATTGCGTTGGCCCGACCCGCTGATGTTGTGACGGTCAACGAGTCCTTGTCCAGCGCGGCCAAGGCGGACGAAGTAGGCGGTCTCGCGTATTTGAATGCGTTGGCGCACAACACCCCATCGGCGGCAAACATTCGGCGCTATGCCGAAATCGTGCGCGAGCGCTCAATGTTGCGCAAGCTTGTGTCAGTTGCCGACGAAATAGCGGCAACCGCTTACAACCCCCAAGGCAAGGAAGCGCGTCAGCTTCTGGACGAAGCCGAGTCCAAAGTGTTTCAGATTGCACAAGAGGGATCGCGCGGGACGTCCGGCTTCCAGCAAATTCAACCCTTGCTGACACAAGTGGTTGAACGTATTGACGAGCTCTACCATCGTGAGGGGGATTCCGATGTTACGGGCGTGCCGACGGGGTTCACTGATCTAGACCGCATGACCTCGGGCTTGCAGGCGGGCGATTTAGTGATTATCGCCGGCCGGCCATCCATGGGCAAAACGTCTTTGGCCATGAATATCGGAGAATATGTCGCCATCGAACAAGGTTTGCCGGTGGCGGTATTTTCCATGGAAATGGGTGCTGTACAGTTGGCAATGCGAATGGTGGGCTCGGTAGGCCTGCTTGATCAGCATCGCATGCGCACCGGCAAGCTGACGGCCGACGACTGGCCTCGCCTGACGCATGCTGTTCAACAAGTTCAAGAGGCCCAGATCTATATTGATGAAACGCCCGCTTTGAACTCCATGGAGGTGCGCGCGCGGTCACGGCGCCTGGCGCGTCAATGCGGCCAGCTGGGTCTTATTATTGTGGATTACATGCAATTGATGTCGGCGAATTCGTCCGGTGAAAATCGGGCGACTGAAATTTCCGAGATCAGCCGTTCGCTTAAAGGTCTGGCCAAAGAGCTTAACTGCCCGTTGGTGGCGCTGTCACAGTTGAATCGCAGTCTTGAGCAACGCCCCAATAAACGGCCTGTCATGAGTGATTTGCGCGAATCCGGCGCTATCGAACAAGATGCCGATCTGATCCTGTTCATCTATCGCGACGAGGTCTATAACCCCGATTCGCCGGATAAGGGCAGCGCTGAAATTATTATCGGCAAACAGCGTAATGGCCCGATTGGCAGCGTCCGTTTAACCTTCCAGGCGGCCAGCACGCGGTTTTTGAATTTCACCTCGGCAATGGGCTAGCGTTTTGGATAACCTGAACGTCGTTTTGGATGGGGCGTTGGCTGTAAGCTCTGGCAATAATGGCGCAGACGATCAGTTGTATTTGATGGAAAATCATCAACGGCAAGACAATGGATCCCACCACATTGCCCGCAAACAGAATATTGGCGATGGGGATTCCGGTGCTCAAGCTCTTTTTGGAGCCGCAAAACAGAAGCGTGATGCGGTCTTCGATATTAAATTTCAGGAGTCGGCCGGTCAGCAACGTGATTCCAAGCACCAGCCCAAGCAGCGCCAGCGAGATAATGACCAGAGAGATAAGCGCCGACGCTGGCGTATTGTTCCATAACCCGCCCATAACAGCTTCGGAAAAGGCGGTGTAGACGACCAGCAGGATGGATCCCTGGTCGACGATCTTCAGCAGGCGCCCGTGTTTGATGACCCATTGCCCGATCCAGCGGCGAAGCATCTGTCCCATAATGAACGGAAGCAACAACTGCAGCATGATTTTTCCGACTGCGTCAAACGATATCGGAACGTCGCCGGTGCCCGCTCCAGACATGACCAGTCCAGCCAGCAGCGGCGTCAGGAACACGCCCATCATGTTAGATGCCGATGCGCTGCACACCGCCGCCGACACATTGCCGCGGGCGATTGACGTGAAGGCGATGGCCGATTGAACGGTGGCGGGCAAGCAGCATAAAAACAAGATGCCCAGGTACAGTTCGGGGGTCAAAAAAGGAATGATCGCCGGTTTGGCCAGAACCCCAAGAACGGGGAACAGAATAAATGTGGCGCTGAAAATGGCCAGGTGCAGACGCCAGTGAGACGCCCCTGCCACGAGAGCTTCGCGCGAAAGCCGGGCTCCGTGCAAGAAAAATAGCAGGGCAATGGCAACGTTGGTGGCCCAGCCGAACAGAGCCGCCCCCGTGCCGTAAACGGGCAGAAGGCTGGCCAGAAGAACGGCGAGAAGCAGCTTGGCTAGAAACGGGTCAACGGAAAAGCGTAATTTCATGAAGCTGCGGTGCAGTGAAGTGGCAAGGTTTAGTTGGAGCAGGGCGTCATGGTCAATGCCAGGTCATAAGAGGCTTTTAGCGAGCTTGGATCGGCGATGCCCCGGCCCGCGATATCGAATGCTGTACCGTGGTCGACACTTGTTCGCACAAACGGTAGTCCGATCGTAACGTTGATGCCGTGATCCACGCCCAGGTACTTGACGGGGATCAGCCCCTGGTCGTGGTATTGAGCCACCACAATGTCGAATTCGCCTCGACGAGCCCGCATGAAAATTGTGTCGCCCGGCCAAGGCCCAGTTGCGTCAATGCCTTCGGCCCGGGCCTGTTCAATCGCCGGGGTGATGACATTGATTTCTTCTCGCCCAAAACGTCCGTTTTCACCTGCGTGCGGGTTCAAGCCCGCAACGGCGATTCGGGGCTTGGCCACTCCCGCCTGCAGGCAGGCTTTTTGCGCCAGACGCAAAGTGGCCAGCTCCGCGTCCAGGGTGAT
>JBDTGB010000004.1:0-8451 GCA_039937635.1 Burkholderiaceae bacterium
GGCCTACATGAATGCCGGTGTGGGTGCGTACGCCGATTACCGCAATGTGCCGGCCGACAAGTTGGTGGCGGTTCCCGACACGATCACCGACGAGCAGGCCGCCGCGCTGATATTCAAGGGGATGACGGCGCAATATCTGTTAAGACTGACGTACGCCGTCCAGTCGGGCGACATGGTGCTGGTGCATTCGGCCGCGGGCGGTGTGGGACAGATTTTGAGCGCCTGGGCCAAGTCGCTTGGCGCCTATGTGGTTGGGACGGCCGGCTCAGACGCCAAATGCGCGGCTGCGCTGGTTGCGGGGTGCGACGTTGCGATCAATTATTCGAAACCGGATTGGCCGCAAACTCTGTTGGCCGCAACGGGTGGCCGCAAGGCACGCGTGGTGTATGACGGGGTTGGCAAAGACACGTTTCTGAAATCGCTGGATTGCACGGCCCCGTTTGGGCTGGTGGTTTACTATGGCGCGGCATCGGGGCCGGCGCCGGCCATCGAGCCCGAGCTATTAAATAAAAAGGGGTGCTTGTTCCTGACGCGCCCTTCGGTCTTTCCGCATAATGCCGATCCAGTCAGGTTGCGCGAGAATGCCGCCGATTTATTCGCCGCGGCCGACTCGTCCCTGTTTCAGGTCCATATAGGCGCGCGTTTTCCGCTGGAAGAGGCGGCTTTGGCGCATCTGGCCGCCGCAAACAGGGAGACAACGGGGTCGATCATATTGATTCCGTGAGCGCCAGGCGGTGGGCTTGCCCTATAATAAATACTGGTTAAAAATACAGTTAAACCCATGTCTGGTCCCGCCCGCCGCATTGCCCATCTGGATATGGATGCGTTTTTTGCATCCGTCGAACTTTTGCGTTACCCCGAATTACGCGGCTTGCCGGTAGTGGTGGGCGGGCGCGACACAGCTCAACCCGAGGTTCAGGCCGATGGCTCGCACCGGTTTTTCCATCTGCGCGGCTATGTCGGCCGGGGCGTGGTCACCACATCGACGTACGAGGCGCGCGCCTTTGGCGTATTTTCGGCGATGGGACTGATGAAAGCGGCTCAACTGGCGCCTGATGCGATTTTGCTGCCGGCTGATTTCCCCTCGTATCGCCATTACTCGCAGTTGTTCAAGGCGGCGGTGGCTCAGGTGGCGCCTTGTATTGAAGATCGCGGTATTGATGAGATCTACATTGATCTGACCGAGCATCACGTTCCTTCGCTGGAACTCGCCCAGCGTATTAAGCAAGCGGTTAATCAGGCGACGGGGCTGTCCTGCTCGATTGCCATTTCCCCCAATAAGCTGCTTTCGAAAATCGGCTCCGAGCTGGACAAGCCCGATGGCGTGACTATTCTTGATTTTGACGACGTGCCGCGCCGCATCTGGCCTTTGTCGGTGCGCAAGGTTAATGGCATTGGGCCCAAGGCCGGCGCCAAACTGGCGGCGTTGAACATTATGACGGTGGCCGATCTGGCGCGCGCCGCGCCCGCTTTGTTGCAGGATCATTTTGGCGCAAGTTACGCGCTCTGGTTGCTGGATGTGGCGCACGGCGTCGATGATCGTCCCGTGCGGATGCATTCCGAGCCCAAGTCGATTAGCCGCGAGACCACTTTTGAGCATGACCGCCATGTAGTCCATGATCGCGCCGTTTTGTCTGAAGTGTTTTCGGACTTGTGCACGCAGCTGGCGGACGACTTGCGGCGCAAAGGGTATGTGGGGCGCACTATCGGTATAAAGCTTCGCTTTGACACCTTCCAGACCGTAACGCGCGACATCACTTTGCCGGTGCCGACGGCCGATGCGGCGGCGATACATCGCGCCGCAGGCGGGTGCCTGAAGCGTATTCGCCTGGACCACAAAATTCGTCTGCTGGGAGTGCGGGCCAGCAGCCTGCAGCCCGAAGATCAGGAATCGGGCGCCGCTGGTTTGTCAGGTGATGGCGCGCAGTTAAGCCTTTATTAGTTATACAACCAGCCTGACTGGTTGATATGTCATTTAGTAATATGTAAGTAAAAATGAAATCGTTTTAAATCGGCGGCGTTGCGGTTAGCATGTGCGTTTAATGACTCGGCAGGACACTTGATGAAATTCTCGCATTACGCACGCTGGATCGCCGCCTCCGGCGCTGTGGTATTTGCGGCGCTGGCCGTCAGCCCCGCCTATTCCGCCGATTTGCTCGATACGGTCAAAGATCGTGGCACTCTGATTGTGGGAATGGAAGGCACCTACCCTCCCTTTAATTTTGTCGACACCAAAACCCATCAACTCGAAGGATTTGATGTGGAAGTCTCGAGGTTGATCGCCGGCAAGCTGGGTGTCAAGGTTGAATTCGTTAAAACGGAATGGAGCGCCATCCTGGCCGGTTTAAGCTCCGGCAAGTTCGACGTGATTGTGAACCAGGTTGGGATTACGCCCGAGCGCGAAAAGACGTTTGATTTTTCTATCCCCTACGTGGCGTCCAGCCCCCAACTGATCTTGCGTAAAGACGATACCAGTCACTATAAAAGCTTTGCCGACCTGGCGGGCAAGAAGCTAGGCGTGTCGCAAGGCAGCAATTACGAAACTTTAGCGAAAGCGCAAAAGGGCGTAACCGTAAAAAGTTATCCAGGCGCTCCGGAGTATTTATCGGACTTGGTCAGCAAACGGGTCGATGCGGCGCTTAACGATCAGCTTATGACCGCTTATCTGGTTAAAACGTCCAGTATCCCAATCAAGGGCGGTGCGATTGTCGGCACGCCGAAATTCAACGGGATTCCCTTCAGAAAGGGCAATCCGAAATTCAAGGCGGCCGTTAACCAGGCATTGGAAGATTCCTTCAAGGATGGCGAGTTCGCCAAAATTTCTATCAAGTGGTTTGGAATCGACGTAAGCAAAGTTCAAGCAGCTCAGTAAACTCTGATGCCGCGACGAACAAGCGGTTAGAAATAATTGTTGGATTCATCCCCGTAGGCGTATAAAGCGCTTACGGGGATTTTGTTTACGGGCGGACTATGAATTTTGCAGACCTGATGGTGCTTGCCGCGCCGATACTTTTAAAGGGAACGGGCTATACGCTGATCTTTGCCTTTTCGGCCATGTTCGGCGGCCTGTTGATTGGTTTCGCGATTTCCGTGGCCCGCATCGTTCCGAATCGCGCGGTTCAGTGGCCGGCGGTTCTGTATGTCAGCATGATGCGCGGCACGCCGCTTCTGGTTCAGGTGTTTATTGTTTACTACGGTTTGCCCAGTATTGGCATTTCATTCGACCCTTTAACGGCGGGCGTGCTGGCCTTGAGTCTGAACGCCGGCGCGTATATTTCCGAAAGCCTGCGCGGCGCGATTTTGGGGATCAGCAGGGGGCAATGGTCGGCCGGTTACAGCCTGGGCCTGACCTATTGGCAAAACTTGTCTTACATTGTGCTGCCGCAGGCCTTGCGTCTGGCGGTGCCGTCAATGAGTAATACGCTGATCAGCCTGATTAAAGACACCTCGCTGGTTTCTGTGATTACTGTCACTGAATTGCTACTTGCCACCAAGGACGTGATTGCCACTACGTTTCAGCCGCTGCCTTTGTATTTGGCGGCAGCCGCCATTTATTGGGTGCTAAGTCTGGGATTGGAGCGGGTCCAGGCGCGTCTTGAAAAGTACTACGGCCGCGCGCAATCGGCCTGAGGGGCTAAAGATCGTATTCGATCTCGACCGGGTCGCCCACGTTTAGCGTCGCGTCGCGCGCGTCCGCGACCACCGCGTTAACGCCGAACAGGACACCATCGGTAAAACTGCGGTTGGCCATCAGAGTCAGGTTTGGTTCGTCGGCCGACACAGCGGTTTCCTGATTGATATTTGGAATTGGACAGCGCGCGCAACGTTTGACGAAGGCAAAGGTCATTCCGTTAATGCGCATGCCGCTCAAATAGTCCTCATCGTAGGCCGGCAGGCCCTGCAAGACAATGTTCGGCCGGAAACGATTCATGGGCACGGCGGCTTGTCCTTTGCCCTCGAGTTGTTGATTCAGTTCGTTCAGCGAAGCCTGGTTGATGACCAGGAAGGGGAACGCATCGGCAAAGCCAAATACGTGGCGGGCCGGAAAATTGGTCGCCCAGGCATTGTTTTTGTCGATCCAGCGGTCCACGTATTCGGGGCTGGCGATTCGGGCGGCCTGGGGGTGCATGCGCAACAAGCGGCAGCGCACATGCAGGAATTGGCTTAGCCATTGCGCCACGTCGTCGCCTTCGTCGGACCCGATAGTGTCTGTGTCAAAGATGCGCACAGGGATCTGCGCGGGCGTGGAGCCGTTTGCAGTCGACAAGATTGTGATGGTGGGCATGCCGGGCGCGTCGAGTGTCAGACGGTCGGGGGCGATGCGGGGTCGAATCAGAGCCACGCGGGCGCATGTTCGCTGCGTCATGAAGATACCCCGGTGATCCACCATTACCCAGCGCCGATCGAACGCCAGTCCCGCCTGTGTGATTGGTGAATCCGTGTGTGGGATTCCGGCGCAGGACTTGACGGGGTAGGTGTATAGACCGGAGATGACGACTGACAAGGGATGGCGTGTTCAGATATTTATAAGCGAGGGCGCGGCATTGCCCGTCGGCAGATAATAGCGCTCAATAGCCCAAAAAGTGCACAATACAGTTCATATTGGGAAAAACCGAGCAGGATCCACAATGCCCTTGAAAGATTGGTTGGCCGCGTTACTTGTGATTGTTATTTGGGGCGTTAATTTTGTCGTGATCAAAGTTGGGTTAAACGATGTTCCGCCCTTATTGCTGGGTGGTCTGCGGTTTTCTCTGGTGGCTTTCCCAGCCATTTTTTTTGTCAAACGGCCAACGGTGGGTTGGCGCGCGCTGATGTTGTACGCATTCACCATCAGTTTTGCGCAGTTCATCTTTTTGTTTACCGCGATTTATATCGGCATGCCTGCTGGCTTGTCTTCGCTAGTGATGCAATCACAAGCCTTTTTCACGGTATTGATCGCCGCCATGTTTCTGGGTGAAAGGGTGCGCCGGCACAATGTCATAGGCATTGCTGTTGCGGTGCTGGGGCTGGTGCTGATTGGATGGGGCGCAACACCGGGCAGTGTGCCTATTCTTGGCTTCGTGCTCACCTTGTGTTCGGCCCTATGCTGGGCTGTCGGAAATATCATTATCAAAGGGTTTGGCAAGGTCGATATGGTTGCCCTGGTGGTGTGGGGCGCCCTGATTCCGCCGATTCCTTTTTTTGTTTTGTCCTGGTTCGTGGAAGGGCCCGCGCAGATTCATTATGCCTTGGTCAACATTAGCGTGTTGGGGATCGGGGCCGTGTTTTATCTGGCCTTCATATCGACCAATGTTGGCTTTACGCTGTGGGGTCGCTTATTAAGCAAGCATCCTGTTAGTAAAATAGCGCCGCTAAGTTTGCTGATCCCGGTCATAGGGCTGGTATCGTCCTGGTTGATGCTGGGCGAACACATGACCTTGCTTCAGTGGGTAAGCGGCGCCATCGTCGTGGTGGGATTGGCGATGAATATATTCGGGATGAAATTACTGCCCCGTCTGGCGCGTCGTTAAAGCGGCAAGTCGTTGATAGGCCCGCCTCGCGTTAAAATTAGCGCTTGTGGCGTTGATTTGCCTTCTTTCTTCTTTTTAATCCGGGAAGTAAAAATGAAATTTGATCGGTCGGCCGTGAATGCGTTGATGGATATTACAACGCGACCTGACTTGGTGTTCGTGCGCGGCCAGGGATCCTGGCTGGAAGACAATGACGGCAAGCGCTATCTTGATTTCGTCCAGGGCTGGGCGGTGAATTGCCTGGGCCATTGCCCTCCTGTGGTGGTCAAAGCCTTGTGCTCGCAGGCTGCTTTGCTGCTGAATCCGTCGCCGGCCTTTTATAACCAGCCTTCCATCGACTTGGCCAACCGCCTCGTGTCGGCTTCGTGTTTCGATCGTATATTTTTTGCCAATAGCGGCGCCGAAGCCAACGAAGGGGCCATCAAGCTGGCGCGCAAGTGGGGCCGTTTGCATCGCAAAGGCGCCTATAAAATCATTACCTTCGATCACGGATTTCATGGCCGCACCCTGGCCACCATGTCGGCTTCTGGCAAGCCGGGCTGGGACACTATGTTTGCTCCCCAGGTCGACGGCTTTCCCAAAGCGGACTACAACGACCTGGAATCCGTGCGCGCATTGGTCGATGCGCAAACGGTCGCCATTATGCTTGAGGTCGTGCAAGGCGAAGGCGGCGTTATTCCCGCAACGCGCGAATTCCTGCGCGCTTTGCGCCGCCTGGCGGACGAACAAGGCATGCTGCTGATTGTGGACGAAGTGCAAACAGGCATGGGCCGCACTGGCACTTTGTTCGGTTACGAGCACGCGGATATCAAGCCCGACATCATGACCCTGGCCAAAGGTATTGGCGCCGGCGTTCCCTTGGCCGCCATGTGCGCGCGTGAAGCGGTGGCGTGTTTCGAACACGGAGACCAAGGCGGCACCTTTAACGGCAACCCATTGGTGGCCGCGGCGGGTGTCGCCGTTTTCGATACCCTGACTGCTCCGGGCTTTATGGAACAGGTCAACGCCCGCAGTCGTCAGCTTTCCGAAGGATTGCTTGCTCTTTCGGCCAAATGGGGAATGGAGGGCGAACGCGGCGTCGGCCTATTGCGCGCATTGATGCTTGATCGCGATGATGGCGGCGCTATTGTCGAGGCCGCGCGCACCGCACTGCCCGAAGGCCTGCTGCTGAATTCGCCGCGCCCGAACTTGTTGCGTTTCATGCCGGCGCTTAATGTGTCGGCTGACGAAATTACTTTGATGTTGTCGCGACTGGATGGGATCATCGCTAAAGTTCGGGCGTAGGTTCGGGCATTGGGGAGGTGCTGGGTTTCAACTGGCGCGGCGCCTGGGAGCGGCCTGGATTACGTCGGCACGGCCCGATCGGCCTTACACCGACTCCACCCAGTCCCCTCCCCTCGCCGAGTATAAGCGTGCAGAGGGTTTGGGCTTCGAGATGCCGGCGGCAATATGCTTGCCTGGAATTTGAACAGCCGTGCCACACGTAGCGCCTTCCGATTTAGGCTAAGGTGCGGGTGGCATCATATGGAGTCGGAGTAAGGTCCCTTTGGACCGTGCCGACGGAATATGACGCCACCCGCACCGTTGCTACAGAAGAACGCATACGATAATGCCCACCGTTGCCGCAAAAGAACCCGCGCAATCAGCGCCGTTTCCTCTGACTACCGTTTGTGCGCCTTCCGCCACGCATCGAATTCGACCGGCGTTTTAGGATCCGTCGCCGGATACAGACCCAGAATCGTGCGCCCTTCTTTTACCTTTTCCGTAACAAAATCCTCGAAAGCCGTCATTTCAAATGCTTCGCGCGCCACCTCTTTCAGGAGATGGGCCGGGATCACCACTACGCCTTCCTGATCGCCGAAAATGATGTCGCCCGGAAACACAGGAGCGTCGCCGCAGCCGATGGGCACATTAATATCGATGGCCTGGTGTAGGGTCAGATTCGTCGGGGGCGATGTGCGGTGATGGTAGGCCGGAATCGCCAGCGTGGCAATTTCGGGCGAATCGCGAAATCCGCCGTCGGTCACAATACCGGCCACGCCGCGCATCTGCAGGCGCGTGACCAAGATCGAGCCGCCCGATGCCGCGCGCGCGTCTTTGCGGCTGTCTATCACCAGTACCGCGTCGGCCGGGCATTCTTCAACCGCCTTGCGCTGAGGGTGTTCGCGATTGCGAAATACCTCGAGTTGATTCAGATCTTCGCGCGCCGGCATATAGCGCAGCGTGTAGGCGGGGCCGATCATGCGTTGGTTTTGGGCGCCGATCAGGTGAACGTCTTGAATAAGCTGGTTTTTCAAGCCGCGTTTGAATAATGCGGTCGTGATCGTGGCCACGCTTACATCTTTAAGCTGCTCTTTAATTGCCGCGGTTAAAACATTCATCGCTCTATCCTAAAAAATATCGGGTTCACCAGCGGCCTTGCCGAAGGCGGTTTGTAAGAAATCGAAATCACAACCCTCGTCCGCCTGTTGAATGTGCTGCGCAAACATCCAGCCATAGCCGCGTTCGAATCGAGCCGCCGGCGCTTTGTATTTGGTTTTCCTGGCGGCCAGTTCCTTTTCTGAAACGTTCAGATGGATGGATCGCGCGGCGACGTCGATTGAAATTTCATCGCCGTTTTCCACCAGGCCCAGCGGGCCGCCTATATAGGCCTCGGGCGACACATGCAAGACACAGGCGCCGTAGCTGGTGCCGCTCATACGGGCGTCGGAGATGCGCATCATGTCGCGCACGCCTTGTTCGATCAATTTTTGCGGGATCGGAATCATGCCCCATTCGGGCATGCCCGGGCCGCCTTGCGGGCCGACGTTGCGCAGGATCAGGATATCATCGGCGGTCACGTCCAGGTCGGGCCGGTTGATCTGTTCTTTCATTTCGGGGTAGCTGTCAAAGACCAGCGCCTTGCCCGTGTGCTTCAACAAGCGCTTTTCGCAGGCGGCGG
>JBDTGB010000005.1:0-4213 GCA_039937635.1 Burkholderiaceae bacterium
CATGGTTATCCTTTTAAGGTTTGTTCCAATACGTGAAGAGCGTGATTTAGCTCGGACTGTTTAGACCGGGCGTCGGAAATTTTTCGCACCGCGTGCAGCACCGTAGTGTGATCGCGCCCGCCAAACAAATCGCCGATCTCGGGTAGGCTTTTTTGTGTCAATTCCTTGGCAAGATACATAGCTATTTGACGCGGCAACGCTATGTTGGCGGGCCGGCGCTTTGAGTACATATCGGCTACTTTGATCTTGTAGAAATCGGCAACCGTCTTCTGAATATTTTCAACCGTGATTTGCCCGTTTGAAACCGATAACAAATCCTTGAGCGCGTCTTTACAGACCTCGACCGTCAACACTTCGCGGCCATGAAATCGCGCATACGCCGACACCTTGCGCAAGGCGCCTTCCAGCTCGCGCACATTGCTGCGCAAATGCTTGGCAATGAAAAACGCGACCTCTTCAGGCATCGTCACGCCCTCGGTTTCGGCTTTGCGCAACAAAATCGCCACGCGCATTTCAAGCTCGGGGGGTTCAATGGCAACGGTCAAGCCCGAATCAAAACGCGAAATCAAACGGCTATCGATATTCGCCAGTTCCTTGGGGTAGGTATCGGAGGTAATGATGATTTGCTTGCGCTGCGCAACCATGGCCTCGAACGCGTAAAAGAACTCTTCCTGCGTGCGATTTTTACCCGCGAAAAACTGAATGTCGTCGATCAGCAATAAATCCAGCGAATGATAATAACGCTTGAATTCATCGAAAGCCTTGCGCTGATAGGCTTTGACCACATCGGACACATACTGATCAGCGTGCACATAGCGCACGCGCTTATCCGCATTGCCAAGCAGCAAGGCATTGCCTATGGCGTGAATCAGATGCGTTTTGCCCAGACCCACGCCACCATACAGAAATAAGGGGTTATACGAAACCCCGGGATTTTCAGCCACTTGCAACGCCGCCGCGCGCGCCAATTGATTGGCCTTGCCCGTAACAAAATTGTCGAACGTCAGGTCGGTATTCAGGCGTGATCGGTCATGAATGATTTCAGCCGTGGTGGTGCTGATGGATGGCGCGGCCGGGGCGGCAGACACAGCGGTCGCTGGCGCCGGCGCCAGCGGCAGACCCCGAGCGGGCGTGGGCGCGGAAGCCGCCGGCATGGCGCGATGCGCCGCGCCTGACGCCGTGGCCAATTCAAACGCGACTTGCACGGGGCGTTCGTACCATTCAGTCGCCAGCACCTCGATTGGGTGCGAAAAGTTTTTACGCACCCAATCGAGCTTGAACCGGTTCGGAGCGGACACACGCAACACCCCCTGCACCTCATCGAACGCCAGCGGAACCAAAGGGCGAATCCACGCACTAACTTGTTGAGGGGGAAAGTCCTGCTCCAAACGCTGAACGCAAGTCTGCCAAAAATCTTTCATGTGCACCATTTCTGTAAACCTCGATTCTACCCTGTTGACGAGGTAGTTATCCACAAGACAGGACAAGGTCATCTTCGGGTAATTATGCTAACCGTTTGACTAAACACCGATAATTTGATGAAATAGCGGGCTAATTAGAAGTTTTTAACGCTAGGGGCGCCCATTAGGCTTGCGTTTCTAGTAGCTCTTTTATTTTGGATTACCCATGAAACGCACTTTTCAACCCTCAGTTACTCGGCGCAAGCGTACCCACGGTTTTCGCATCCGCATGAAAACGCGGGGCGGGCGCGCAGTCATTAACGCGCGGCGCGCCAAGGGTCGCAAGCGCCTGGCTGTATAGGTTGCCTGGCTAGACTCGAAAGCCTTGATCCAGCAGCCGCCGGGCGACTCACCCGGGCAAACACCCATGCGTGCCACATTTCCCGCCACGGCGCGATTACACCGCCCCTCGGAATACGCCTCTGCCCTTAAAGGCAAACGCGTTGGAAAAGGGGCATTGTTTGTTATAACGACCCCGCGCGAGCACGGCGCGGACCATGCAATGGCGCGGTTGGGATTGATCATCGCCAAGCGGTACGCCGCGAAGGCGGTGACTCGCAACACCATCAAGCGTGTCATTCGGGAATCGTTTCGGGTCAGGCGGCACACACTGCCGCCCAACGATTACGTATTTCGTCTGCATAGCAAAGTTGGACCTTTTTCGCTGACCCAGCTTAAAACGCTGGTGCGTGACGAAGTCGACACATTATTAAACCGGGCGAGCCAATGATCCGGTCTCTATTCATTGCACCGATCCGGTTTTATCGGTATTTTCTTAGTCCCTGGTTCGGCAGAAGCTGCCGCTTCACCCCCACGTGCTCGGCATACGCCATCGAAGCCATTGAAACTCACGGGCTGCTGTATGGTCTATGGTTGGCAAGCTGGCGCATTATGCGCTGCAACCCCTGGTGCGCGGGCGGATATGATCCTGTGCCGAAGCCGACACAGAAATGCCATTGAGACGATCTGTTCAAACCTGAAAGCGATCGGCATTTTTTCAAAGATTTTCCGCTCATCTCCGATTCAGTTGAGCTACGTTAAACTAGTAAACTTTTTCGCTCAGCTTTAACTTTTACACAGGCGCTATGGATATCCGACGCACCCTCCTCTGGATGATTTTCTCTTTCTCGCTCTTGCTGTTGTGGAACAACTGGCAGGTACACGAGGGCAGACCGTCGCTATTCGGAGGCGCTCCCACAACAACGCAAACAAGTCATCCGGCGACGAATGCCGCCGCGCCGGCAGCGCCGGCAGCGCCGGTGGACAATAGCATCCCCGCAGCGGCGCCGCCGGCGTCCGTTGCGCCCGTCGCAACAACCGCCGTGCCGGGCGGCAAGAAAACACCCGCCGCGGGTTCAAACAAAATCAATATCAAGACGGACGTCTACAACCTGACGTTCGACACGCTGGGCGCACAACTGGTCCGGGCCGAGCTGCCCCAGTACACAGCGGTCGAAGACACCAAGGATCCAATGGTGTTGCTGGACGACTCGGACACGTCGACCTACGTCGCGCAAACCGGCATCGTCGGCGCACCCAGAGGTGAAAGCTACCCGACCCATCTGACGCCATTTCAGCTAGTCTCGCAGGACAAGACGCTAACGGGCGATTCGTTGAACGTCGTCTTCGAGGCAACCGCCGATGGCGTCAAGGTCGTTAAAACATACACCTTGCACCGGGGACGTTACGACATTGATGTGCGCAACGATATCTATAACCTGACCGACAAGCCCATCAACCCCTCGTTATATCTGCAATTGACCCGCGACGGGAACGACCCCGCCAGTTCATCGCGCTTCTACAGCACCTTTACCGGCCCGGCGATCTACTCCAGCGAAGACAAATTCCAGAAAGAAAAATTCTCCGATATCGAAAAGGGCAAGAGCAGCTACATCAAAGAAGCCAACAATGGCTGGATTGGCATGGTGCAACATTATTTTGCAACGGCGTGGATACCTCCCGAAGGGACCGTGCGCCACAACGAGATGTTGCGCTTGTCAAACAACCTGTACGCGGTGCGCTCCATCGAGGCGGTCGGCACGATCGCCCCAGGACAGCATCATGTCGTCAACTCCCGTCTATGGGTCGGGCCGCAAGATCAGCAAGCCATGAGCGCCGTGGCCCCGGGGCTGGAGCTTGTGGTCGACTATGGCTGGCTAACGATCGTGGCCAAGCCCTTGTTTAAAGTCATGAACTGGTTGCACGGCTGGATCGGCAACTGGGGCTGGACCATTGTGGCGCTTACGCTACTGATCAAGCTGGTGTTCTACCCCTTGTCAGCCGCCAGCTACCGGTCAATGGCCAAAATGAAGCTGGTGGCTCCACGGCTGAAAGCCTTGCGTGAAAAAGCAGGCGGCGACAAAGCGAAGATGAATGCCGCCATGATGGAAATGTACCGAACTGAAAAGATCAACCCTCTGGGGGGCTGCCTGCCCATGGTGGTTCAGGTTCCGGTATTCATTTCGTTGTACTGGGTTTTGCTGGGCAGCGTCGAAATCCGGGGCACCCCCTGGATCGGCTGGATTCATGACTTATCGGTGCCCGATCCCTGGTTTATTTTGCCCGCGGTCATGATGGCGACCATGTTCCTGCAGATCAAGCTTAACCCGCAGCCGCCCGATCCGATGCAGGCCAAGGTAATGCTGTTCATGCCCTTGGTATTTGGCGGGATGATGTTCTTCTTCCCAGCGGGGCTGGTGCTTTATTACTGCTTCAACAACACGGTGTCCATCGCCCAGCAGCGCTACATCATG
>JBDTGB010000006.1:0-8911 GCA_039937635.1 Burkholderiaceae bacterium
GTGGTTTTGTCGCTCGCGATGGTGTTGCTTGTTTACGCCATATCAAGATTTTCGATGTCGCCCGCATGGACGATTAGCGCCTTGGCGCCATCCCACCATAGGACGCGCGTGACCTTGGCGCGAGCGGCAATTTGAAGCGCTTGCCGCGGGTTGCTTTCAATGAAGTGGGTATGACAGCGTTCCAGGATGGCATCCGCCTTTTGCTGAGCTGTCTGGTCGGGGCTGTAGCGCGTTTCGTCGCGCATGACCAGTGGCCCATTGAAGCCGTATCGGTTTAGCCAGGCCTGCGTCCGTTGTCGATCTTGTTCGGGACGGCCTGTGATGATCGTCACGTTGGACAAATCCAGGTTTGGCAACATCTCATGCGGCGTCAGTGCGTCGCGTCGAGCGAGCGTGTCGATAAGTGCTTCCGCATACAAATGTTCGGCCAGATCCGGCAGCAGTATCCCGTCCAGATCTATCGCCCATGAAGCATAAGCGTGTTGTGCCTGGTCGGGCTGATTCGATGTTGCGCCGAACGCGGCGGTGATGGACTCCCTTTCCCAGGGAAACCATGCACCCATTCCATCGGGGATTTTTACTCCGTAGTCGGGCTTAATCCGCGACTCGGCGTCGTAGGCAAGGGTAAAAATCGCAACGCCATAGCCAGCGGCGCGCAAGAAATCAATACTGTCCGACAACGTTGCGCCTCGGCCTGCAATATCTTCGACCAGCAGCACCTTTGAACCGGCTGCGGGTTGGGCGACGGTAAACCAGCTTACTCGGTGATGGACGCGCGCGTAGGACAATGCAAATAAGGGCAGGCTTAACGCGGTCGAGGCCATGGTTGCCGGGACAAGCCCCCCTCGCGCAATGGCTACGATAGCGTCGAACCCCGCCATGCGCCATTGTGGAACGAATTCGTCAACGGTCGCCTCAATTTTCTGGTAGTCATAGGGTAGGGCGCGGCGGGCGGTTCGCATTGGCGGGTCTGTTTGGTGAAGGCAAAGCCCGGCTTTCTTTGTAAGTGGGGCAAGTTGCTGTACAGTGGGACAAGTAAGGGATTATATGGTATAGTTTTGCCTCTTTACAGCGGCTGTAGCTCAGTTGGATAGAGTACTTGGCTACGAACCAAGGGGTCGTGGGTTCAATTCCTGCCAGCCGCACCAGAATTTTTAAATAACATTTAAGTAACATCAGATAGTTTGACCGCCTGGGATGCCGAATCCTCAGGCGGTTTTTCTTTGTTTTGTTTTCCCCCATTGGATGTGTACGTATTGCTTCAGCGCATCAGCCAAAGACATCTCGCGGGCGGACTGCAACTCATTTGCAAGCTCACAATGCATTTTTGTACAAAACTTTCTAATTAGTTACAGCATGTTAGAATTGCGTCATCGCATAAAAGTTGTAGATGTTTTTCGAAGATCTTATGAATCAGCCATCACCTGCGACTCAATTAATGTGCCCTCTGTGCCAAAGCCTTCCTTTAGCGACGGCCGGGGTGCAGCCGCATGCTTATTTGCGCCTTCAAGGCTCGGTGCCGGTGAAAGCGGGCGTGGCCCATGCGGAACAGGAAGATCAGTATCGCTGCCTTAAGTGCTATACCGTCTGGTTTCGGCGTACCGACCGCTGGGGCATGGATACGGGTTTTCGGCTTGCTCCGTAGCGGGCTTGTGTTGCCTGTTATTTCCTTGATATGAATTTATTGCCTTCGATATAAAGGCGCAAGGGCTTCTCGGCCCATTCGCCGGCGTAGTCGACGCCGATCCGCGGCCGGCGCACAATCGCGATGTCCAGCATGGTTGTAGGAGTGGCAAGATATAAGTCGCTACTGCACAGATCGTGTCCATAATATTGGTGATCAATGCCCATTGCTCTGCACAACAATCCCGGTCCCCTGGCGCTGCCCTGCAGGTTTTGAACCGGTTCCAGGGCGCGCAGCAGCACCCCGGAACCGTGTCCGTCGGGTTCTGTGACGACGTTCATGCAGTGATGTATGCCATACACCAGATACACATAGGCGTGGCCGGGAGGGCCGTACATGGCGCGCGTACGCGGCGTGATGCCTTTGGACGTGTGGGCTGCATGATCGTGGGGCCCCAAATAGGCTTCCACTTCCACAATTCGGCCGATGCGTTTGATGCCGTCTACGCGGTGAACCAGAAGTTTCCCCAGAAGTTCTTCAGCGACCTGGAGGGTGTCGCGGTTATAAAATTTACGAGTTAGTTTTCGCATTGCATTTAGCGGATGGGTTAGGGGCGTTTCTACGCCGCATAAAAACGGACATTGCTGCCGTGCCATAGTACGTTTAAAACAGCTCTTGACATTAGTTGTCGAAACTAATACACTAGCGCCCTAGATTTTCAAGTTCGTTGAAGTTTGTACAATCCAGTACCAAAAACAGTACTTTTTTGCTCTCATCTCTACTCCTTGATAGTCTTTTAGTTGGGCATATTGCTCGTAATTTTTAGGGATTGCAAAAAATGCAAACAGAAACTGGTATTGTTAAATGGTTCAACAACGAAAAAGGCTTTGGTTTCATCAAGCCTGAATCGGGCGGCAAGGATTTGTTCGCTCATCACACCGATATCATCGGTACTGGCTTTAAATCGCTCGAAGAAAACCAGCGCGTCTCCTACGTGGCGGCCGAAGGTCAAAAAGGTCCTCAAGCCAAATCGATTCAGGTCGTCTAAGCTTAGTTACTAAGTTTAGTTAGCTTGGTTAAAAGCCCGCCTTTCAAGGCGGGCTTTTTGCTGTCCGGCTCGTTTTGACTGTGTGCTTATTTGCGGATAAGGGCGGTATGGATAGACAAATTCGGTATTTCTTAAAGATTGCACAGACTTCTTCGTTGTCGCGTGCGGCCGAGGAGCTGGATTTGACGCAGTCCGGTCTTAGCCGTCAGTTGGCGGCGCTAGAGGCTTTTTTCGGCAAGCCGCTATTTGTTCGCACTGGCCGCGGCGTTAAATTGACGGACGCGGGCGAGAAGCTTCAGCGAGAAACACGGCTTGCCTACGAACAAATCGATGCGAGCGTTGAGTCGATCAAAGAAAAAGAGGGGGTGACTGAAGGCAGCTTGCGTATTGCAACGATTCATACGCTAAGCTACTACTTTGTGTCGGCATTATTGGCCAAATTTATTGGTCAGCGCGGCCGCGTTAACTTATCGGTCATGGCTCGCAGCTCCCCGGATGTGGTCGATCTGGTGGAAAAAGGGAAAGCCGATATTGGTTTTGTGTACGATTCCGCCGTGGCGTCCGATTTACTGGAGTCTGTGCCGTTGTTCGACGACGGCATGTGTCTGATTATCAGGCAAGACGATTTCAGCGGTGAAGCGGCAGTCGATCTGACTGAGGTGAAATTGTCACTGGTTGGTTTCCCAGAAGCTTTTGCCTTGCGCAAGATGTTGAAAAGCGCGGGTCTGGATGGGCGGGTGGTCGCGGAAGCCAATACAGTGGAAGCCATGCTGCAGCTTGTGGCTTCCGGCATTGGAAGCTGTATATTGCCCGAACGAATCCCCAGCCAACTGCTCGCTGAGTATCATTTAACCAAGGTAAGCTTGCGTGAGCCTGTATTAATGCGTCGCGTGGTGGCTATCGTTCGGTGCAACGCTACCGCGCCGTCGATGGCAAGGCAGCTTCTTGAGATGGCTCGGGTGTCCGTTACCTGATTTTCCCGGCGGTGCGTGCGACACGGCATATCTGGTATGACTGCTGCTGCATGGTTTTCCGCAACCCCTGATTATAGAATTGACGCAGATCAATCCTGGCCCATGAAACGGGGCAGGATTGCCAGGCAATTCGCACAGGAGAGCGGGATGAATGCACCATTAAGAGAAAAGAAGTATTTCGATCAACGCGCCACGGCCGAGATGCAAAAGAATTTGCTGCCGGTTCAGCGCAGTGTTCAGGAAAGTCTTGCCTATACGTGCCGGATTCTGGCTGCCACTGGACAGGAAGCCGGCTTGGCCGGACAAATCAGTGCACGCTCCGAGCGCCCAGGCGCCTACTGGACGCTGCGTTTCGGTTTGGGGTTCGACGAAGCCACAGCCGACGATTTCATTGAGGTGGGTCCCGATCTCGAGACACTGACCGGCGTGGGGATGGCTAATCCTGCCACTCGTTTTCATTTGTGGGTGTATAAGGCAAGGCCCGACATCCGCTCCATGGTTCATGCCCATTCTCCATGGGTTTCGGCGTTGGTGGCGGCGCGCCAGACTTTGGTTATCGCGCAGATGGACATGGCGCCCTTTCACAACGACTGCGCCTTTTTAGCCGATTGGCCGGGAGTCCCGATTGCCGATCAGGAAGGCGTGCTGATTTCGGCGGCGCTAGGCTCCAAAAGGTCGATCATTTTGGCTCACCATGGCTATCTGACAACGGGCGGCTCGGTGGAAGAGGCGACCTACTTGTCGGTTTATCTGGAACGAGCCGCCAGGATGCAGACGCGCGCGAGGGTTTATGGCGAATTGGTTCCAGTTCCCGCCGAGCGCGCGCAGGAAGCACATGATTATTTGCTGCAACCATCGATTGTGAAAGGCACTTTCGATTATTGGTGCCGGCAGATCGACAAGGCGGCGGGCGGAGCCGTCAAGGTTTGAACCGGCGCCATTCTTAAAAAAACCAAGGAGGAAGACAAATGACTTTGCATCAGGACCATGATGGGCATGTTGCGCCGGTGCGCAAGAGTTCGCCCAAAGAGTACATTACAGCGGGCTTCGCCAGTATGGCTGGCACCACAATCGAGTGGTACGACTTTTTTCTCTACGGGACGGCGGCCGCCCTGATCTTCAACAAGATTTTCTTTCCGCAGTTTGATCCGTTGATGGGCACATTGGCTGCGTTTGCGACCTATTCGGTGGGATTTTTTGCGCGACCGTTGGGAGGGATAATTTTCGGTCACTTTGGCGATCGGATCGGCCGCAAGTCCATGTTGTTGACCACTCTGGTGCTAATGGGAGTGCCGACCATCTTGATTGGTTTGATTCCGTCGTACGAATCCATCGGCTATTGGGCGGCCGTTTTGCTGGTTGTCATGCGCTTCTTGCAAGGTATTGCCGTTGGCGGTGAATGGGGTGGGGCGGTATTGGTCGCGGTGGAGCATGCGCCCGAGGGGAAAAAAGGCTTGTTTGGCAGCTTGCCTCAAATGGGTGTCGGGGCCGGGCTGATTCTGTCCTCGTTTGCCATGGCGGCTGTGGCTCGCCTGCCTGAAGCGGATATGTTGTCCTGGGGCTGGCGCATTCCATTTCTGGCCAGTGCGGCATTGTTGCTGATTGGCTGGTTCATTCGTATCAAGGTTGCCGAGTCGCCCGACTTCGAGGCGATGCGAGAGTCCGGTAAAAAAGTGGCAGTGCCGCTGGTGGCTGTATTGAAGAATCACCCGAAAGAAGTTTTGCTGGTCATTGGCGCCAGACTGGGCGAGGTAACTTGGTTTTACACCGTCGTCACTTTCGCGCTTGCTTACGCGACGGGTACGTTGGGCATCCAGAAGTCGGTCATGCTCGACGCCATTATATGGGGGGCCTTCCTGTCGCTTTTTACAATGCCGTTGTGCGGCATGTTGGGAGACCGAATCGGCCACAAATGGGTATTCATGATTGGCGCTGTCGGCATTGGCGTTTTTGGCATGTTCTTTTTCGGAATGCTCGAAACGCGTGAGTCCGGCTGGATCACGCTGGCGATGGTGCTGGCAATCAGCGTGGTGTATGGCTGTCTTTACGGACCCGAAGGGAGCCTGTTTTCCAACCAGTTTCCACCCGAGGTGCGCTACAGCGGTATTTCCCTTGCTGTTCAAGTTTCGGGAGCGATTGGGGGCGGCCTGGCGCCGCTGGTGGCAACATGGCTGCTGGCCGTGGGCGGAGGTAATCCGCGTTATGTCATCGGGTACTTGGTCTCCCTGGGTGTAATTGCATTCTTTAGCGCCTGGCGCATGCATTCCACTTCGTCGCCCACCCTGATCGTGAAGCCATTGTTGGCGCGCGGAGCGTAAAAAGTTGAAATTTGTATAAGCATGATAGTGCGACCGGTTTCTAATCGGCCGCTCTTTTGTCATTCACGCCGGTATCGAGATACGCGGCGGCGCCCAGCAGGGCGGCATAGGGGTCGGTTATTAAAAAGACCGGGATTGGTTCAAGGTAGCTGCGAAGGCGGCCCTTGCTTTCGAAGCGGCTGCGAAACGGCGAATGCAAGAAATAATCCCCTAACTTTGGGACGATGCCTCCGCCTATGTAGACACCGCCTCGCGCGCCCAGAGTTAGCGCCGTATCGGCCGCCACCGCTCCAAGTATGGCGCAGAATGTGTCCAGCGATTCACGGCAAAGCGCACAGGTGTCGTTGATGGCCTGTGCGCCGATTTCGGCGGCGGAGCGCGTTGGTATTGGTTTGCCGGTCAAGCGGCTGAAAATTTGATAGATGAATTCAAGTCCTGGACCGGACAACAAATGTTCTCTGGATACATGGCCGAATTGGTGTTGTGCTTCGCGCCATAACGTCAGTTCCCGCTCGTTGCCGGGAGCGAAATCGGCATGTCCTCCTTCGCCTGCGATGACCACCCAGCCCTTATGCCGGGTGGGAATCAGGGCCGATATGCCCAGACCGGTGCCGGGCCCAAGCACAGCCAGCGGCGTATCTGGGACGCCCGATTGGCCACCCATTTTAATGAGTCCAGTCAGCGGTAAAAGGGGAATCGATAAGGCCAGCGCTGCAAAATCGTTAATGATATGCAGGCTATTCAGACCCAACGTGTTGCGGGTTTCTTCAATGGAAAATGTCCATGGCAGGTTGGTCATTGTTACGTGGTCGCCGGTAACTGGATTCGCCATGCCGACGGCGGCCTGGTTGATTTTGGGTTGCCCGTGCAAACGCAGATAATGCTTGATGGCCAAGTCGATGCCTGAAAAATCAGCAGAATCGAGGACGCTGATTTTTTCAAGGGCGCGGGTGTCTTTGCATAAGGCAAAGCGTGCGTGGGTGCCGCCCACATCGCCCACCAGATTCCAGCCGAGATCGGACGTGAGCTTAGGCATGCCAATAGACCTCAAGCGGGGCCGCGCTTTGCGTGATTAGAAAACTGACTGGAAGCGCCGGCGTCCGTTTTTGCGCGGCCTGTTCGTAGATCTGCCGCTTGTGCGGTCCCGATATGGTCAGTATCAATTGATCCGTGTGTAATAAAGCCGCCAACGTCATGCTAATGCGTTCGTGAGGGGCGGCGGGTGGCGAGATCCGCAGGTAACGATGCGTCTGTTCGCGGCTCAGAGCATCGGCAAGCTGGGGCGCGCCGGGAAACAGCGAGGCAGTATGGCCGTCGTCGCCCATTCCCAGGATGGCGAGGTTCACGGACTGGGTTGCCTGGTTGGCCCGATCTACGCAATTGAGTATGTTGCCAGCGTCGGTGATGAGTCCGGTGAACTCGGCCCGGCGTGCCTGGTTGACGAGCAGGTGGTCGCGGACCAGCCGTTCATTGCTGTCTTCATCGTCCGGCGCGACGAACCGTTCATCAACCAGCGTAATGTGGACCTTCTGCCAGTCGATGTCGCACCGGCTTAGACGGTCGAAAAGCGGAATGGGAGAACGCCCGCCCGATACGGCCATGCAAGCCTGTCCGCGGGTTTCGATGGCACGCTGCAGATGGGCCGATATGGTATCGGAAAGGGCATTGATATAGGGTTCGTTCGCGTCGAATGCGTGCCACATGATCAGGTTTCCTCGTGCCACAGAATGCCGGTGCGTGAAAGCAAGGCGCTTGAGGCGGAAGGCCCCCAGCTACCGGCGGTATAGGGTTTGGGGGCGATGGAAAATTGTTGCCAGGAATCGATGATGGGTTCGACCCAGGACCAGGCTTGAGCGAGTTCGTCGCGGCGCATGAATAGAGCAAGGCGCCCCCGTATTACGTCCAGCAGCAAGCGCTCGTAGGCATCGGCCCAACGCGCTTTGAACGTTGCATGAAAATCAAGATTAAGGTAGGTGGGGCGCAGGTTCATTCCGTCCCCGGGTTCTTTCGCCAGGAAATACAAGCGCACGCTTTCCTTGGGTTGCAGGCTGATGACCAGGCGATTGGCGGCGTGCAAGCCCGCCGGCATAGGGAAAACGGAATGAGGAACATTCCGGAAATTAATAACAATTTCCGTCACCCGTTCCTGCATGCGTTTGCCTGAACGCAAGAAGAAAGGCACGCCGGCCCAGCGCCAGTTGGCAATGTCGGCCTGCAAGGCGACGAATGTCTCGGTGTTGCTGTCGGGGGCCACGTTATGTTCTTCACGGTAGCCCGCCACGGGCAGGCCGTTGATGGCGCCGGCGCGGTATTGGCCGCGTACCGTTTTAACGACGACGCTTTCGTTTGTGAAGGGCTTCAGCGCCTTCAGCACTTTAAGCTTTTCGTCGCGGACGGCGTCTTCCGCCATACTGACCGGCGGCTCCATCGCGACGATGCATAGCAATTGCAGTAAATGGTTTTGCACCATATCGCGCAGGGCGCCGGTTTGGTCGTAGAATTCACCGCGTTCTTCGACGCCCAGTTCTTCGGCGATCGTAATTTGGACGTCGTTGATCCATTCGCGGCGCCACAATGGTTCGAACAGGACGTTGCCAAAGCGTATGGCCATCAGGTTTTGCACCGACTCCTTGCCCAGATAGTGGTCAATCCGGTAAATCTGGTTCTCGGTGAAGCACTGGCCCACGGCGGCGTTGATGGCGTTGGACGAGGCAAGGTCATGGCCCAGCGGCTTTTCGAGCACGACGCGCACATTGGCATGATTCAGCCCTACGCCGGCGAGGTGCTTGCAAATGGTGGTGAACAGATTCGGCGCCGTGGCCAGATAACAAATCGTGACGCGCTCGCTCAGGCCGCCCAGCGCTTGAACCAGCGCGATGTAGTCCTGCGGCTTGGCTGCATCCAGCCTGTTGAAGTGAATGCGTTTTATGAACAGGGCCCACGTTTC
>JBDTGB010000007.1:0-11908 GCA_039937635.1 Burkholderiaceae bacterium
GTTTTTAAAGGCATCCTGGGTTACGGTTTTGCCCCCCACACCTTCCAGGGTGAAATTCAGGTCTGGTAAAAACCCACGCACGTTGTGCAGCGGCGTGCTTGCGTAGGCGGCACAACCAAAGCTCAGCGCGAAAGCCAGCAAAACTTTGTATAAAAAACGCAGCCGTAGAAAATTCATGATGATCAACTTGTGGTGGGCTTTGGAACCTGAGTGATTATAGGTCGTGTTCTGTCATCCCGTTGTGACGCAATAACGCGTCCATATTGGCGTGTCGGCCTCGGAATGCGATAAAGGAGTCCGCCGCCGGACGCGCGCCTCCGACCGCCAGAATCTCGCGCCGAAAACGTTGTCCAGTTTCTGGATTCAGGGTGTCGCGCGCTTCGCCCACGCCTTGCAACGCGGTTTCTTCGAAGGCGGCGTAGGCGTCTGCGGACAATACTTCAGCCCATTTATAGCTGTAATAGCCCGCGCCATAGCCACCCGCGAACAGGTGTGAGAAATTGTGCGGGAAGCGATGCCACGAAGGCGGGAACAGCACGGCAACTTTCCGCCGCACCTGATCAAGCGCCTGAAGCACCGATTGGATTGAAAGCCCTTGGCCCTGATCGTGGATAGTCATGTCGAACAGGGCGAATTCAATTTGTCTGACGGTTTGCAGTCCGCTCTGGAAATTTTTTGCCGCCAGCAGTTTGTCGTAAAGCGGACGTGGAAAGGTGGCGCCATTGTCAACATTGGCGGATAGTGCCTGGATGACCGACCATTCCCAGCAAAAATTTTCCATAAATTGCGACGGCATTTCGATGGCGTCCCACTCGACGCTGGCAAACGCCGACGCGCCCGGATCGTCGACTTCGGAAAGCAGGGCGTGCAGCGCATGCCCGCTTTCGTGGAAAAGTGTAATGACGTCGTCGTGCGTCAAGAGAGCGGGCTTGCCTTTTTGCGGCGCCGAGAAATTGCAGGTCAGGTAGGCGATGGGTGTTTGAATGTGATCGTCCGTTTTGCGCCGGTTGCGTTCGCTGTCGACCCAGGCCCCGCCTTGCTTGCCCTGGCGCGCGTACAAGTCGATGTACAAATGGCCCAGCAGGCGCCCATCGGGCGCCTCGACTAGCAGGATTCGGGAGTCTTTGTGCCAGGTCTTTGCGCTGGACTGCCGCAGTTTCACGTTAAAAAGGGTATCGATAACGTGAAAGAGGCCGTCTAACACCTGCGGCTCCGTAAAGTATTGCCTTACTTCTTCTTCCGAGTAAGCGTAGCGTTGTTCACGCAGGCGCTCCGAGGCGAAGGGGATATCCCAGGGTTCGAGCAAGTCCAGCGACAAGTTTTCGCGCGCGAACCGGCGTAGTGCGGCCAGGTCGCGAATGGCGTAAGGCTTGGCCTTTTCAGCCAGTTTGTTCAGAAAATCAAGGACTTCCCGGGCGCTATTGGCCATGCGGGATTGAAGGCGCAGATTGGCAAAGCTTTTATAGCCCAGCAAGGCGGCTTCTTCGGCACGCAAGGCCAGCAACTGTTCAATAACAGGCGAGTTGTCCAGGCTGGGGTCGCCTTGTTCAGAGGCCACAGTTGCGTGAGCGCGATAAAGCGTTTCGCGCAAAGAACGGTCGTGGACGTATTGCATGACCGGCAGATAGCAGGGCATTTTAAGAGTAAGTTTCCAGCCGTCAAGCCCCGCTTCTTGTGCGGCGGCTTGTGCAGCTTGCTTGACGTCCCGGGGCAGCCCGGCCAATCGGCTTTCGTCTTGAATATTCAGCGACCAGTTGTCGACTGAATCAAGAACGTTCTCGGAAAATTTTTGCGCTGCCTGGGCTTCCTGATCGGAGATTTCCGCGTATCTTTCTCGTTGTTCCCCTTGCAACTCGACGCCGCTCAAGCGAAAGTTGCGCAAGGCCAGTTCCACGATTCGTTGCCGCGCGGGCGACAGGTCGGTGAACGTGGGATCGGCCTTCAGGCGCTTGTATTGCGCATACAGGCCGGTATGCAATCCGGCCCATGTTGAAAATTCTGTAATAAGGGGCAGGCACTGGTTATAGGCTTCGCGCAGCGCGGGCGTGTTGACGACGGCGTTCAGATGTCCAACCACCGACCAGGCCCGCCAAAGCCTTTCAGAGACGTCTTCAAGAGGTTCGATGAAAGACGCCCAGCTTGTCTCGGTGTGAGGGTCGGCGGATTTTTCGACTGCGACCCGAGCGTCGCGGATCAGTGCGCTGACGGCGGGTTCGATATGCTCGGGTTTAATCGCCGCGTAATCAATAAGCGTATCAATGGGCGCGAGCAGAGGATTGGAATTCATTAGGTTCGTCACAGCTTATAAGCCTTGTTGCGCGGCATTGAGCTCCGCCGCTTCCAGTGTATTCACCAGCAACATGGCGATGGTCATGGGACCCACGCCGCCGGGCACGGGCGTGATGGCGCCCGCCACCTTTTTGGCCGATTCAAATTCGACGTCACCCATCAGCTTGCCGTCGGCGTTGCGGTTAATTCCCACATCGATCACGATGGCGCCCGGCTTGATCATGTCGCCGTTTACGATGCCTGGCTTGCCGGTCGCCACGATTAATATATCCGCGCGGCGCGTTTGGGCAGGCAGGTCTCGGGTTTTTGAGTTGCAAAGGGTCACTGTCGCGCCAGCGGCCAGCAACAACATGGCCATGGGTTTGCCGACAATGTTGCTGGCGCCGACGATGACGGCTTCAGCGCCACGAAGCGTTGCTCCCTCGACTTCAAGCATTTTCATGATCCCATAAGGCGTGCAAGGGCGGATAGAGGGCTGGCCGGTCATGAGCAAGCCGGCGTTGTTGACGTGAAAGCCATCGACGTCTTTTGCAACGGCTATTGTTTCAATTACCTTGCCCGGCCGTATATGCGGCGGCAGGGGCAGTTGCACCAGAACCCCATGGATGCTTGCGTCGTTATTAAGTTTTTTAACGACATCCAGCAACTGATTCTCGGTCACGCCGCTTTCCAGGCGTATCACTTTGGAAGTCAGCCCCGCTTTCTCGCAGGCGGCGGCTTTGTTGCGCACATAAACGGCCGACGCGGGGTTATCCCCAACCAGCACGACCGCAAGGCCAGGTGTGACGCCTTTCTTTTTCAAGTCGATAACGCGTTTGGCAACGTCGGCTTTAATCGTAGCGGATAACGCTTTTCCGTCAATAATGCGCGCCGTCATGCCGTGCCTTGCACGTTGGTCAGGGCAATTTTCATTAGGTCGGCCACCGTCGTGACCTCGAGTTTTTCCATGATGTTGGCTCGATGAGCTTCAACCGTTTTAATGCTGATGTTCAAATCGCCGGCGATTTGCTTGTTCAGGCGACCCGCCACGATTCGTTCCAGCACTTGTTGCTCGCGCGTCGTTAAACGATTAAGGACGGCCTGGTGGCTTTTTAGAACTTGGTTCTGTGTCACGCGTTCGCACGCTTGTTCAAGCATGCGGGCAACGATGGTGCGCAGATCGGTTTCATTAAAAGGCTTTTCAAGGAAGTCGACGGCGCCTTTTTTCATGGTGGACACCGCCATCGGCACGTCGCCGTGGCCGGTAATGAACACGATGGGTAGCGGAGCCTTGCGCGCGATGAGTTCTTCCTGCAGTTCCAGGCCGCTCATGCCGGGCATGCGCACATCGACAATTAGCACGCCGATCTGGTCCGGATCGTACGCATTTAAAAATTCTTCAGCTCCGCCGAAACTTTTAACGCGATAGCCATTGGCTTCAAGAAGCCAGCGCAGTGAATCGCGCACGGCTTCATCGTCGTCCACAATGAAAATGGTGCTCGATGATGTTTGATGTGTAGTCATGCATGCAGCTCCTGGGGAGATTCTTCCGAGGCGGGCTCTTTCGGCGCCGCGCAGGGTAGGGTAAAGCGAAAGATAGTGCCGCCATCAGGATTGGTTGTAGCCCAAAGACGGCCATGATGGGATTCAATAATAGTGCGGCAGATATTTAGTCCCATGCCCAAGCCTTCCGACTTGGTGCTATAGAAGGGTTCAAACAGACGTTCGGGGTCGCGCAGACCGTAGCCGCGATCGATAACGGCTATTTCAACAAGTGGACTCTGCTCGGTCACGACCACATGCAGGACGCGATACTCGCTTTTTTCCATGGCTTCGACGCCATTTTTCAGCAGATTCAATAATACCTGTTCAATCAGAATGGGGTCCGCCACAACATCGGGCAATGAATCAGGCAGGTCCTGTTCAATGGCCACTTGACGCTTGCGAGCGTCTATTTCGGCGAACCCGATCGCATTATCCAGGATGCGCTTGATGACGACGCGTTGACGACGCGGCTCGCTGCGTTTGACGAATTCGCGGATGCGACTGATGATCTTGCCCGCCCGCTCGGCTTGGCGAGCCGCTTTTTCAAGGGCTTCGAGCAGAATTTCGGGTTGGGCGTTGCCCGATTTGATCATTGCAACCGCGCCCATGTTGTAGTTGGTGATGGCCGTGAGCGGCTGGTTCAGTTCATGGGCCAGCGATGACGCCATTTCACCCATGGTGGTCAGACGGCTGGTCAACTGAATTTTTTCCTGCTGCACGCGCGACGCTTCTTCGTGCGTGCGTCTTTCGGTGATATCGCGCGCCACCTGCAAGCGCACGCGCCGTCCGTCTGTCCAGGCCAGGATTCGATGATGAACCTCAAACCAGCGTTGGGCGGATTCCGAAAAAATTTCAACGGTTTCGTCGGTGAAACGGCCAAGGCGGCCGCCCAGAAGTTCGCTGTGGCCACTGGATTGCGCGCCGAAAAAGCGCCTGTAGGTGCGATTGGCGAACAAGAGCTCAAGGTCATCCGATGTGTCGGCCACCACCGATATTGCGTCGTCCAGCCCCTCGAGCACAGTCATGAATCGCTCGTGCGCGGCAGTCAGGGCTTCGCGGATGCGTTTCGGTTCGGTGATGTCGGTCATGGACGTCATCCAGCCGATTTGTTCTCCGTTGGGGTCTCGCAGCGGGGACACATACATGCGTGAGGTAAAACGCGATCCGTCGCGCCGTTGCGCTTCGACTTCCAGGCCGCTGCTTGGGGTGCGCCCCGAAAGCAGAAGGTCGAGCGTTTCCTGATGTTGCGCGTGGCGCCCAGGCAACCAGTAAGGGAAAGGCGTTGTGCGGCCGATCAGGTCAGCTTCGTTCCATCCTATCATGCGGCAAAATGCCGGATTAACATAGGCGATACGGCCGTGCATGTCGAAGACGCGCATGCCCGTCGACATGGAATTTTCCATGGCGCGGCGGAAACCGGTCTCGGCGATAAGCGCGGCTTCGGCGCGTGTTCGAAAACGTGTGTAGCGCCACAGGGCAAGCAGGCTCAGCACGATCACGAACGACAGCGCCGCGACCACCATGATAAGACGCTGCTGTCGTGTCTCTTGATCGATGGTCACGAACATGACGCTGTCGTTATGCAAGCGTTGCAGCCAGATAAACGCGCCCATGACGCACAAATACAGGATCAGAACAATGACGGGCGTCAACCAATAGAAGCCGCGTCGGCTGTTATTGGCCTGATCGTAGAAAGTGGTTGGGATAAGGGATTTTTTAGAGGAGCTCGCCATATCTCTGAATTAAATGCTTGACGCATTTTAGACGGTAACTGCCGTGAAGTTATTTCACATTATGAAAACTAATACCGTAAAGTGAAATTTAGCTTGATCATCCAGGCAGTCTTTCCTAGAATCGAAGTATCTACTCAAACGAGCCTGATCGCTTCAGACCAACCGTGGTCGCGCGCAACGCGTTTCGGGTATAACGTAATTAACGGCTTACACACTGTTAGTGTTTGGTTTCTGTAATTTACACAGGAGACATCTAATGTCCTCTCTTGGCCAAGTTAGCGCAATGGTTAGCGCGAAAGACGATGCAGCCCTTGAAACAGAAGAATGGCTTGAAGCGCTGGAAGCCGTGTTAGAACGCGAGGGGCCCGAACGCGCTCATTATTTGTTGGAACGCATGATTGATCTGGCGCGGCGCTCCGGCGCCCATGTGCCTTATTCTCCTCATACGGCTTACCTTAACACCATACCTCCGGGACTTGAGCCCGTTTACCCCGGCAACCTGGCCCTTGAAGAACGCATTCGCTCTTATGTGCGCTGGAACGCCATGGCGATGGTCGTGAAGGCAAATCAGCACCATCCCGCCGACGGAGGCAGCCTGGGCGGTCACATCGCTTCGTTTGCCTCGCTGGCAACCATGATTGCCTGCGGTCAAAATCACTTCTGGCACGCTGAAACCAAGGACAATGGCGGCGACCTGGTCTTTTTCCAGGGCCATTCATCGCCCGGAATGTACAGCCGCGCCTTCCTTGAAGGCCGACTGACGCAGGAAAATCTTGATAATTTCCGCCAGGAAGTGGGCGGCAAGGGCAAGGGCCTGCCCTCGTATCCGCACCCGAACCTGATGCATGACTTCTGGCAGTTTCCGACGGTGTCCATGGGTCTTGGTCCGATCATGGCTATATATCAGGCGCGTTTTCTAAAATCCTTGCACGCGCGCGGCATTGCGGACACGTCCAACCGTAAAGTCTGGGTATTTTGCGGCGATGGCGAAATGGACGAAGTGGAATCGCTTGGCGCTATCGGCCTGGCGTCGCGCGAAAAGCTCGACAACCTTATTTTTGTCATCAATTGCAACCTTCAGCGCCTTGACGGCCCAGTGCGTGGCAACGGCAAAGTCATTCAAGAATTCGAAGGCGTTTTCCGCGGCAGCGGCTGGAACGTGATCAAGCTAATCTGGGGCAGCTACTGGGATTCACTGCTTGCGCATGACAAAGACGGCATTTTGTTGCGCGTCATGGAAGAAACTGTCGACGGCGAATACCAGACCTACAAGGCTAACGATGGTGCTTATGTGCGCAAACATTTCTTCGGCAAAGATCCGCGTTTGCTCGAAATGGTCAGCCGTATGAGCGACGAGGATATCTGGCGTCTGAATCGCGGCGGTCACGATCCGCGCAAAGTGTACGCGGCGTTTGCCGCCGCTGCCGAGCATAAAGGCCAGCCGACCGTTGTCTTGGCGAAGACCATCAAGGGCTATGGCATGGGCCATGTCGGTCAGGCTAAAAACCCGACGCACCAGCAGAAAAAGCTGGATCTGGAGTCGGTGCGCGAATTCCGGGATCGCTTCAATATCCCCATCCCTGACGATCAGCTTGAAACCATACCCTACTTCAAGCCGGCTGAAGATTCACCTGAAATGAAGTACATGCACGAACGTCGCACGGCCCTGGGCGGGTATTTGCCTCAGCGCCGCGTCAAGTCCGACGAACACTTCAAGACGCCCGATCTGCAAGTATTCAAGGCTGTGCTCGAGCCCACCGCTGAAGGCCGCGAAATTTCCACAACGCAAGCCTTTGTGCGCTTTTTAAATCAGCTTTTGCGCGACAAAGAACTTAGCCCGCGCGTGGTGCCGATTTTAGCCGACGAATCACGCACCTTCGGCATGGAAGGCTTGTTCCGTCAGATTGGCATTTACGCACCCGAAGGCCAGAAATACACGCCGGTCGATAAAGACCAGGTGATGTATTACCGCGAAGCGGAGAACGGCCAGTTGCTTCAGGAAGGCATCAACGAGGCGGGCGCGTTTAGCTCATGGATGGCCGCTGCGACGTCGTACTCGGTGAATAACCGGATCATGATTCCGTTTTTCATTTATTACTCGATGTTCGGCTTCCAGCGTTTTGGCGATTTGGCCTGGGCGGCGGGCGATATGCATGCGCGCGGCTTTGTGCTGGGTGGCACGGCCGGGCGCACCACGCTTAACGGAGAAGGTCTGCAACACGAAGATGGCCATAGCCATGTTTTGTCGGCTCAAATTCCAAATTGTGTTTCCTACGACCCGGCGTTTGCTCACGAGCTTGCCGTGATTATGCAAAACGGCTTGAAGCGCATGATCGAAAATCAGGAGGACGTGTATTACTACATTACCGTCATGAATGAAAACTATGCTCAACCCGGCTTGGTCCCGGGAGACGAGGACGGCATTATTCGCGGCATGTATAAATTCAAGTCAACCGGGAAAAATAAGCTGCGGGTGCAGTTGATGGGTTCCGGCACGATTTTGCGCGAGTCTATCGCGGCGCAGGAATTGCTTGAAAAGGACTGGGGTGTGGGCTCTGACATCTGGAGCATGACCAGCTTTACCGAATTGCGGCGCGACGGGCTTGATTGCGAGCGCCATAACATGCTGCATCCGCAAGCCAAAAAGCCACAAGTCCCTTATGTCACGAAGCAACTGCAAGGCACAACGGGGCCAATTATCGTGTCGACCGACTACGTCAAGTTGTATGGCGATCAGATTCGACCGTACATTCCGCAAGGGCGCGCATTCAAGGTGCTGGGCACCGATGGCTTCGGGCGCTCCGATTTCCGCTATAAACTACGTGAACACTTCGAAATCAACCGCCATTTCATTGTTTTGGCGGCGTTGCATGCTTTGGCCGACGAGGGCTCCGTGCCGCTTGAAAAGGTCGCTCAGGCAATTAAAAAATACGGTATCGATTCCGAAAAAGTCAATCCGCATCACGCATAAAAAGGAAAGGGGAGGAGGCTCATATGAGTAATACTGTCCAGATCAGGGTCCCGGACATCGGCGACTTTAGCGAGGTAGAAGTTATCGAGGTATTGGTTTCCGAGGGCGATACCGTGACGGCCGAACAAAGCCTTATTACGGTGGAGTCGGATAAGGCTTCGATGGAAATTCCGTCTTCCGGCGCGGGTGTAGTGAAGTCGTTGAAAGTTAAGGTTGGCGACAAGATCAAGGAAGGTTCGGTTATTCTCGATCTTGAGTCGGCGCAAGCGGATACCTCCTCGTCGGGACAGGAAACACCGCCCGCCGCCAAGGCGGCTGATGCTTCCCCGGCCAAGACATCCGGCGCTGCGGCGGCGGCCAATACCAAACCAGCGGCCACTTCGCAGCCGGTCTCTGGCGCGACGGGTTCATCGGTCACAGTGGCGGTGCCCGATATTGGCGATGCCACCGATGTCGAAGTAATTGAAATTATGGTGGCTGTTGGGGATTCGATTTCGGCCGAGCAAAGCCTGGTCACGGTCGAGTCCGATAAGGCGTCCATGGAGGTGCCATCCTCGCACGCGGGAGTGGTTACGGCGATCAAGGTGAAACTGGGCGACAAGGTAAGCCAGGGTTCCGCTATCTTGGAGCTTAAAACAGCCGGGGCGGCTGCCGCGCCGGCTGGCGCTGCTACGCAACCCGCCGCTTCGCAACCCGTTAAGGCGGACATTGCCCAACCCGTCGCCGCATCTGAAAGCTCCGCCCCAGCCGCAGCGCCCGTCGAACGGCGAGCGCCGCCAGCGGCAAATTTCGCCGATGGCGATGTGCCCGCTCGTCATTTGCCGCATGCCTCGCCATCGGTTCGCAAGATGGCGCGCGAATTGGGTGTTGATTTGCAGCGTGTCACGGGCTCGGGCGACAAGCAGCGGATTACGCACGAAGACGTGCGTCAGTTTGTGAAGCAGTCATTGGCTGGCGCTGTCGCTCCGGCGGCGGCTGGCGGTGGTTTCAGCGTACTGGCGTGGCCGAAGGTCGATTTTGCCAAGTTTGGTCCCACCGAAGCCAAGCCGCTTTCGCGTATTAAGAAGCTCTCCGGTGCGAACCTGCATCGCAACTGGGTCATGATTCCCCACGTAACCAACAACGATACGGCAGACATCACCGATCTTGAAGCCTTGCGCATTACCTTGAATAAAGAAAATCAGAAAGCGGGCATAAAAGTTACCATGCTGGCCTTCCTGATCAAGGCCGTTGTTGCTTCACTTAAAAAATTCCCTGAATTCAACGCGTCGCTTGATGGGGATAACCTGATTTTCAAACAGTATTATCACATCGGCTTTGCCGCCGATACGCCTAACGGCCTTGTGGTGCCAGTTATCCGGGATGCGGATAAGAAGGGCATTCTGGATATTGCAAGCGAAACGGCCCAGCTCGCCGGGTTGGCGCGCGACGGCAAGTTGTCACCGCCTCAAATGCAAGGAGGGTGCTTCTCTATTTCCTCTTTGGGTGGAATTGGCGGGACCACATTTACGCCTATTATCAATGCGCCCGAAGTCGCGATCCTGGGCGTGTCGCGCTCTGCGTATACGCCGGTTTGGGACGGTCAGAACTTCCAGCCGCGCCTTCTATTGCCGTTATCGCTGTCCTATGACCATAGAGTCATCGATGGCGCTTTGGCGGCGCGATTCAACGCGTATCTAAGTTCTCTGTTAGCTGATTTTCGACGCATTGCATTGTAGGAGTCCATTATGAGCACTATTGAATTAACCGTGCCCGATATTGGCGATGTCAGCAATGTTGACGTCATCGAAATTCTGGTTGCTGTTGGCGACGCCGTTACCGCAGATCAGAGCTTGATAACAGTGGAATCCGACAAAGCGTCCATGGAAATTCCGGCGGCGCAGGGCGGGGTCGTTCAGGCGGTTTTGGTTAAGTTGGGCGACAAGGTGTCCAAGGGTTCCCCGGTGGTCCGAATTGAAGCCGCCGCCAACGCTTCCGCAGCCGCTTCCGCGCCAGCCGGCGCACCGGCGGCTCAAGTCGAACCCGCCGCTTCCGCATCGGTGGTAAAAGTGGGCGGCGCAGTTGCGGCCAAGCCCGCCAGTTCCGGCACTGGCGACGACTTCGATGTCATGGTGCTGGGTTCAGGCCCCGGCGGCTATTCGGCCGCGTTCAGGGCGGCGGATTTGGGACTTACGGTCGCGTTGGTTGAACGCTATCCCACGCTGGGCGGGGTGTGTCTGAACGTTGGCTGTATTCCATCCAAGGCGCTGTTGCACACCGCGGCGGTAACCGACGAGGCTATTTCGCTGGCCGCGCACGGCATATCGTTTGGCGCGCCGTCCATCGATCTGGATAAACTGCGCCATTTTAAAGATCAGGTGGTTGCCAAGCTCACCGGCGGCATAGGCGCGATGGCTAAAATGCGCAAGGTGACGGTCGTGACGGGCACGGGTCAGTTTGTCGATCCGCATCATGTGGCGGTGTTGGGCGCCGATGGCAAGACCCAAACCATTGGATTCAAATCGGCCATTATCGCGGCGGGCAGCCAGTCGGTCAGGCTCCCGTTTTTGCCCGATGACAGCCGTATTGTCGATTCCACCGGAGCGTTGTTGCTTGCGGGGATTCCTAAAAAAATGCTGATCATTGGCGGAGGCATCATCGGCCTCGAGATGGGCACGGTGTATTCTACCCTTGGAGCGAGACTTGACGTTGTCGAGATGCTTGATGGCCTGATGCAGGGTGTTGACCGTGATTTGTTCAAGGTATGGGAAAAAATGAATGCCCGGCGCTTCGACCATATCATGCTGGGCACCAAGACGGTTAGCGCGGTCGCGAAGAAAGACGGCATATGGGTCAGTTACGAAGGCAAGAACGCTCCGACTGAGCCGCAGCGCTATGATCTGGTTTTGCAGTCGGTTGGACGCAGCCCCAATGGCAAGAAACTGGATGCCGACAAGGCCGGAGTGGCGGTGACGGATCGCGGCTTTATCACTGTCGACAAGCAGATGCGCACGAACGTGCCGCATATTTACGCCATTGGCGATATTGTCGGGCAACCCATGCTGGCGCATAAGGCGACTCATGAAGGGCACGTTGCCGCCGAGGTTATCGCTGGTGAGAAAAGTTATTTCGACGCCCGGGTGATTCCCGCCGTGGCTTACACGGACCCCGAAGTTGCTTGGATTGGGCTGACCGAAGACCAGGCGAAGAAAGACGGAGTAGCCATCACGAAAGGTCTTTTCCCCTGGACGGCTTCGGGCCGCGCTATTGCCAACAATCGAAGCGAAGGCTTTACCAAGCTGCTGTTTGATGCCGAAACGCGAAGAATCGTGGGCGGCGGCATTATCGGCACCAATGCCGGCGATCTGATCGGTGAAATTGCCTTGGCAATTGAAATGGGTGCCGACGCCGT
>JBDTGB010000008.1:0-2291 GCA_039937635.1 Burkholderiaceae bacterium
AATGCCGAGAAGATGACGATGGCCAGAACCGATACGGTCAGCATGAGCGCCGGCAGTTGCAGAAAGATGTTGGCCAGCATGGCGACGATCAGTACAACGACGCCGATGAATAGGAATTTTTGCCAATGGGTGAAATCGCGCTTGGTTGTGCTGGCGACCGTGGCCATGGCGCCGAACACGGCGGCGGTGCCGCCGAAGGCCAGGATGATCAGTTGCGTGCCGTTGCCCAGACCCATGATGTGGGCCAGCAATTGCGACAACATGACGCCCATGAAGAACGTGAAGGCAAGCAGCAGCGCCACGCCCATTGAATTGTTCTTATTGCGTTCGACCAGAAACATAAGGCCAAACGCGCCGATCAGGAACACGATCATGCTGGTGCCGGGGCTAACGGCCATGACTCGCGCAACGCCTGTGTACAGACCGACCAGCGCCCCCACCACGGTGGGTATGAGCGATAGAGTAAGCAACCAGTACGTGTTGCGTAACACACGATTGCGCGCGACACCTGATGGGGCATCGACATAATTGCTGCGGTTCGGAACAATAGGTTGGCGAAAATCGGTCATGTTGGATCCTTTAGTATCAACTGCACTTAGCATGCTACCACTATTCCCGTCTAGAATAGCTTACAAGTAGCTGAATAAACAAGTGAAATATAGTATACAGCCGTGAACGATGAGGCTGGCCATGTTCGACGGCAGAGCTGATTATGCATGTTAGAGGCAGACAGACGCGATTGGTTCCCGTGGGCGCGTTGTTTTGTCCCGCGGGCGCGCGGTTTGCGGCTATGCGCGCTGCGCAATGTCGTGGGCGTGCAGAATATGGCCGTCGGCTTTGTAGCTGCGCCAGCGCTCGCGGGCGGATTGTCTGTCTTCGTCGTTATTCGAGACAATTTCCAGCACGTGCTCGAATTGTCCGACGTTGGGTGGGCACTGGGCGTCCAGATTAAGAAGCCATGCCGCCTGCTCGCTGCTTTGCACCGGCAAGCGGCGGACTGGCGGCTGCGTCGTTAACGTTACGGGCGTGCGAGCCGCCAGAGGGTCGTTCGCGGCGACATGCGGAACGAACGCTGTGGGGTCGAATCCCCATAGCAAGAGATCCAGGCGTTCGAGCAGCTTCGCGTCCTGCGTATAGATAACTATTTCCCGTCCGGCCAGATAGTGCTTCCGAATAATTTCGCACGCCATGCGCAGGCGGTCTCGCGCGCCGAAGGCGAAATCAATGCGACTCATTGAGCAGGTATTGCACTAATAGCGGCACCGGCCGGCCTGTTGCGCCTTTGTCCTTTCCGCTGCGCCACGCCGTGCCGGCAATGTCCAGATGCGCCCAGGGGTAATTTTTGGTGAAACGCGAGAGGAAGCAGGCGGCTGTGGTGGCGCCGGCGGGCCGGCCGCCGACATTGGCCGTGTCCGCAAAGTTGGATTGAAGCTGTTCCTGGTAGGCGTCTTCAAGGGGCAGGCGCCAGGCGGCGTCGTTGGCGTCGCGGCCGGCCTGCAGAAGGCTTTCCGCCAATGCATCGTTTTTGCTGAACAGGCCCGAGTTGACGTGCCCCAAGGCAATGATGCAGGCGCCCGTAAGGGTGGCGATGTCGATGACGACGGCGGGCTTGAAGCGTTCGGCGTAGGTAAGGGCGTCGCACAGCATAAGGCGGCCTTCCGCGTCGGTGTTAAGGATTTCGATGGTCTGGCCGGACAGGCTCGTCACGATGTCCCCGGGTTTGTTGGCCCGGCCGCTGGGCAAGTTCTCGCACGAGGGGATCAGGCCGATTATTTCCCGATCCAGTTCAAGTTCCGCCGCGGCGCGCAATGTTCCCAGCACGCTGGCTGCGCCGCACATGTCGTATTTCATTTCGTCCATGTTGGCGGCGGGCTTGATCGAGATGCCGCCGGCGTCGAACGTAACGCCCTTGCCGACCAATACGATGGGCCCCTTGCGTGTTTTGGCGGCGGTTTTTCTGATTGTCGTTGGGGAATATTTGAGTATGATAAATGCCGGCGGTTCGTAAGAGCCGCGGGCCACTGATAGAAATGAGCCCATTTTCAGCGTTTCAATCCGCTTGCGATCAAGAACATCCACTTTGATGTTCTTGAATTCTTTGGCCAATTTCTTGGCGGCGTTGCCCAGGTAAGTAGGGGTGCAAATATTGGCTGGCAGGTCTCCCAGTTCGCGCGTTAAACCCATGCCGTTGGCAATGGCATTTCCCTCGCGCAGGCCTTGTTGAGCTTCATGGGCTTGGGTTCGCGCGACCGACAGGGCGATTTTTTTCAGTTTGGGCAGGACGTTGCGGT
>JBDTGB010000009.1:0-2315 GCA_039937635.1 Burkholderiaceae bacterium
GGGTCAGCAAACCGGCTCCCACATTAAGCAGCGTCGATTTGCCACAACCAGTTGGCCCCACAACCGATACGAATTCTCCTGGAGCGATGGCCAGCGACGTCTCTTTGACGGCGGTGTAGCCCTGCTGACCATCGTGATGCGAAACAAACGTGCACGTAATTTTGTCGAGCAACAAGGCAGCTTCAGGCATGAGGATATTTTTTATTGGCTTTGATGACGAAATCGTTGGTCCAGATTTTGGACGTATCGATTTTATCGCGCGGAAAATCAGGAATAAACGTGGCCAAAGCCTTCAAGGCGGTTTGAGGGCCATCTTCAGGCACCATGCCATCGGGCGACAAGGCCTCTTTATTGCCTTTCAACGCCAGCTTGTAAAGTTCAACATCGCCCAGTAAATAGTTTTTCGGCACAACCTTGGCGATCTCGTCAAAACTGGACGCCTGAATCCATTTATCGGCGCGAACAATCGCATTAACAAGAGCCTGAGCGGTGTTTGGGTTCTTATCAAGAAATTGTTGCGCCGCGTACAGACAGCCCGAAGGCATGTTGCCGCCAAAAATTTCTTTCGTGTCTTTGAGCGTGCGCGTATCGGCGACAATCGTTAATTCATTAGCGTGGACCAGCGTGCTGATGACCGGATCAAGATTGGACATTGCATCGATCTGCCCGCTACGCAAGGCTGTGACCGCGCCCGCCCCGGCGCCCACGCCAACAAAGGACACATCGGCCGGTTTTACGCCATGCTTGGATAGATAGAAACTGGCCATCATATTCGTTGATGAGCCAGGCGCGGTCACCCCAATTTTCTTGCCTTTAAAGTCCAGAGGCGACTTGTAGTTGGCCATGGTTTTCGTCGATACGCCCAGCACGATCATCGGTGCGCGGCCTTGCTGAACAAAAGTGCGATACATCTGCCCCTTGGACTGCAACGAAATTGTATGCTCGAAAGCACCCGACACAACGTCGGCGCTACCGCCAACCACGGCTTGAAGCGCTTTGGAGCCGCCCGCAAAATCCAGTATCTTGACGTCGAGCCCTTCGTCTTTAAAATAACCCCTCAGGCTGGCGATGGAAAGCGGCAGATAATAAATAAGAGCCTGCCCCCCCACCGCGACAAGCACCTCTTTTTTCTCCAGGCCCTGTGCTCGCGCAAAAATAGGCGCCACCGTTGCCGCGCCGGCAACGGTGGCCAATTTAAGTACATCACGACGGGATAAGGACATAAGTGACCTCCTAAGTCATAACACTGTAAAAAGGCAGACTGGCAGTCCGCTTTTATTTATTTACTTGCAATTACCTTCACTTTTATATTACCCGAGAAGCTGGCCCGCGCTTATTGGGTATTGCCCCATACGTTTAAAAAGACGCTGCAAAGTCAGCTTTTACGCCGCTCCATCAACGCCCAGGCAATTGTTCCCGCATCCACGTACTCCAGCTCGCTGCCGGCGGGTACGCCGCGCGCCAAACGCGTGACCGTCAGGCCGCGCGCCCGAAAAAGCTCAGACAAATAATGAGCGGTCGTCTCACCCTCGGCCGTAAAGTTAGTGGCCAAAATAACCTCTTGCACGATGCCGTCCGAAGCGCGCTCGAGCAAGCGATCAAACTGCAAATCCTGCGGCCCCACGCCTTCGAGCGGGGCCAAACGGCCCATGAGGACATAATACAAGCCCCGGTACCCCTGACTTGATTCAAGCATATTTTGATCCACCGGCGTTTCGACGACGCACAAAATTGAGGGATCTCGCTTGGGGTTGGAGCAAATCGCGCATAGCTCGCTTTCGGCGAAACTGTTGCAGCGCGTGCAATGGCGCAAAAGGTGAACGGCGTCAGCCAAAGCATGGCTTAACTGATCGGCGCCCGACACATCGTATTGCAGCATATGGTAGGCAATACGGCGCGCCGAACGCACACCTATGCCCGGCAAGCGGCGCAGAGCGTCGATCAGCGCCTTCAGAGGTTCGGGTTCCGACACCGGAGCGTCCATCAGAACGGCAGCTTCATTCCCGGAGGCAACGGCATACCCGCCGTCACCGCAGCCATTTTTTCCTGCGATGCGGCTTCTGCTTTGCGCAACGCATCGTTGAACGCCGCGGCAACAAGATCTTCCAGCATGTCTTTATCGTCAGTCAATAAACTGGGATCGATAGTCACTCGTTTGACATCGTGACGACACGTCATCGAAACGGTGACCAAAGCGCCGCCGGACGCCCCCTCGACAATGATTTCGGCCAGCGCATCCTGAGCCTTCTTCATGTTTTCCTGCATTTGCTGGGCCTGACGCATCAAGCCGGCAATCTGACCTTTCATCATCGTGA
>JBDTGB010000010.1:0-3185 GCA_039937635.1 Burkholderiaceae bacterium
AAAAGCCGCTATTGCGGCTTTTTTTATGTAGCTCTGTCGCTTTTGCGAGATAATAACGCCCATCGTCCGAGGGCCGTTACTGCAATGCAACAAATCGCTCAGTCCCCAGCTTGTCTTGTCGGGCTCCACACGCCCAGTCGCTGGCGTAGGCTTGCCTGCATGCTGTATGAAGGCATTTTGCTTTTCGGAGTCGTTTTTCTAGCCGGTTACTTGCTGGATACCCTGACCCAAAGTCGCAGTGGCCTGATCCTGCGCCATGCCCGTCAAGCATTCCTGTTTGCCGTCATCGGCCTGTACTTTATTTTGTGCTGGCGACGCCGCGGCCAAACCTTGCCGATGAAAACCTGGGATATTCGCCTGATCGAGAGAGATGGGCGCAGCCCGTCGACGCCGCGCTTGCTGTTGCGGTATCTATTACTATGGCCCATCCCCTTGCTCGCTGCACTGCTGGTGCAAGGCGCAACGCGGATCAGCGGGGCCGGATCAATGGACCTTCTTATCGTCTTTACGCCCTTCACCCTATTTATAGCGTCCTGGTTCGACCCCGACGGCCAGTTCCTGCACGACAGAGTGTTGGGGACACGTTTAGTCAGTGTCCGCAAGCCCCCCGTATAAACCCTTATAAGGCCGATTTTGTGAACACAGGGGATTGCACAGAACCGGCGAGTCGTTCATGCTTCGGAAGGAAGATTGCACCCACCCGCGCAGCATGCTAATCCCAGAATAAAATGAACGACCAATACTCGGAACTCTACTCCTCGTACCAGTGGCTTGTCCCTTCGACGTTCAATATAGCCGAGGCCTGCGTCCATCGCTGGGCGGAAAACCCCCACGAAGGCCGGCGTATTGCACTTTACTGCGAAGACGAGTTCGGTCAGCGCACCGTCTGGACTTACACGCGCCTATCAGAAGTAAGCCGCCAATTGGCTAACGGACTGGTCAAAATGGGCGTGGCACAAGGCGATCGCGTCGCGTTGGTTATGGCGCGGCGGCCCGAAATGGTCGCCGCCTACATGGCCATTTTCAGCGTCGGCGCGATCGCCGTTCCCCTATCGGCGCAACTGGAAACCAGCGTTCTGAGCGTCTGCCTGCGCGACGCCCAGGCGCGTGTAGCGGTCGTCGACGCCGTCACAGGACCAGGCCTGCTCAAGGCAAAGGCGCAATTCCCCGCCCTGACCCAGATTATCGGCCTTGGCTTTCAACATGATTGGGTCATCCCATGGCGCACTTTACTGGCGCGCCAGCCTGTCATATTCAAAGTGCCGCAAACCAGGGCCTCCAGCCCCGCCTTGCTGCTTTATCGTTCACAAGGCAACGGCGCGCTCAAAGGCGTCTTGCTGCCGCATTGCGCATTAATCGGCAACCTGCCGGGATTCGTCGCCTCGCAAAACTGGTTTCCCAACAGGCGGGACATTTTCTGGAGCCCCGCCGACTGGGCGCGCTCCGGTGGACTCCTGAATGCGCTGCTGCCAACCTTGTATTTCGGTCACGGCATTGTTGGCGTCGCGGGGCAATTTTCCGCCCCCAAGGCGTTCAAAATAATGGAACGCTATCAAGTCACCAACACGTTTCTTTCGCCGGAAGCATTAACCACCATGATGATGGAAATCAGTTCCCCGCGCGAACATTATCAACTGGCATTGCGCGCCATCATGACCACTGGAGAACCCCTTGAGCGAACCGTATTCGACTGGTGCAAAGACACTCTCGCGGTGACTCCCAACGAGACGTTCGGGCAAACCGAGATGAACTGCGTAGCTGGAAACAGTCATCAAAAATGGCCGACAAAACCGGGCAGCATGGGCCGCCCGTACCCAGGCCACCGTCTTGCCGTACTCGATTCCAGCGGCCAGCCCTGTCCGGCCGGCGTGGTGGGGAATATCGCGCTGAACAAATACGATATATACGGCCACCCTGAGCCCGTCTTATTTTTAGGATATTGGCGCAACGCACCCGCCACCGAAGCCAAATTCATGGGAGACTGGTGTTTGACCGGCGACCTGGCTTCGGCCGACGTCCATGGCAATTTCTGGTACGCGGGCCATGACGACATTCAAGGCCAGCAAGAAGAAACCAGGCACACACCCCCGTGCACCCACTCCTTGCCTGGCGTTACTATATCAGGCAGCTCAATTCCAGACTCAGACACTCATGGCAATCTATCAATTTGAAACACTCATCCCAACCATTGACGACGACACCTTTATCTTCGATAGCGCCGATATTATCGGCGACGTCACCATCCAGGCTCAGGCAAGCATATGGGCTCACGTCAGCATTCGCGGCGATAACGCCGCCATCAAAATAGGGTGCGGCAGCAACATCCAGGAAGGCAGTGTCCTGCATGTTGACCGCGACTGTCCGCTCACCGTTCACGACAACGTCACCGTGGGGCACCAGGCCATGCTGCACGGATGCACCATTGGCGAAGGATCGCTGATCGGCATGCAGGCGATTGTGTTGAATAACGCAAGAGTGGGTCGAAACTGTCTTATCGGCGCTGGCGCGCTGGTTCCTGAAGGACGCCAGATTCCCGATAATTCACTGGTTGTGGGCGTGGGGAAAATTGTGCGCGAACTTAGCGCCGAAGAAATTCGCGCCATGCACGAAGGCACCCAACACTATGTGAACCGGGCGCGCCTCTATCGAAAAAGCCTGAAAAAGCTGCGCTAATCGATTCGCGCACCCCGATCGATCCGTGCACGAATTTATCACGCCGGACACTCGACTCACGGCCCGGATGAAGGCACACTGCCCTCATGCGTCCTTCTACTTCCCGCCGGGATCGCTTGCCAAACGCGGCAAAGGTTTCCGGCTCGAGCCTGATCGAATTTTCGGTCGCGGCGATTCCCATATTGCTTATCAGCCTGGGCGGCATCGAAGCCGCTCAGTGGTTTTACATCAAGCAAGCCATCAGCCTGGCGCTCGTGCAGGCGGGCCGCGCGGGCATCACCGAGCACGCCAACCCCGAAGTTATTGAAGCGGCTTTCGAACGCGCGCTGTTGCCGCTATACCCGCCGACGACCGGACGGACATCCGAACAACGCATGCAAGCGAAATTTGCCCAGCGTAGCGCCAAAACGGGCCTGCCGCCCTGGCAAATTGAAATTATCGGCCCGTCCACGCGAGCCTTTCAGGACTTTTCCGACAAGCAATCGGCCAAGGGGCGGCAAACCGGGCTTGCC
>JBDTGB010000011.1:0-4156 GCA_039937635.1 Burkholderiaceae bacterium
GGGCAACCCCTTTAACGTTCCGCCCAAGGAAAAACTGGATCTCTATGACAAAGTTGGCATGATGGGCATTATCCGGATGGATACCGACGGCAAAAACCGCGAGGTGTTCGCCCACGGCGTGCGCAACTCTGTGGGAATGGATTTCAATCCGAAAGACAATACCCTGTGGTTCACCGACAATCAGGTTGACGGCATGGGCGACGATACCCCTCCGGGCGAACTCAATCACGCCACGCAGGCAGGCCAGAACTTCGGCTTTCCGTATTATGGCGGCGGCAAGGTCAGGACAGAGGAATACAAAAACGACCCTGTTCCGGCCAATGTCGTGTTCCCGCAAGTCGAAATGGCGGCGCACGCGGCCGATCTGGGCATGTCGTTCTATAACGGGACCATGTTCCCGGAAAAGTATCGCGGAGGAATCTTCTCGGCGCAGCATGGCTCATGGAACCGCAGCACGCCAGTCGGTGCGCGGATCATGTTCACCAGCCTGAAAGACGACGGAACGGCCGACAAAACCGAAGTATTTGCCGATGGCTGGCTGACGCCCAACCACGAATACCTTGGTCGGCCGGTCGACGTTGAAGTGATGCGCGACGGCTCACTTTTAGTATCGGACGATTACGCTGGCGCGGTCTATAGAATCTCTTATGCGGGCAAGTAGGATTCAGCAGGCGCTATATGGCGGCGCGCTGGCATTGGTGTGGGCCTTGGTGTTGGCGACAACGGCAGCGTCCGCCGCCGATACTGCGGCCGGCCGATCCAAGGCGGTGCAGTGCGCCGCCTGCCACGGCGCAAACGGTATGGCCACACTTGCCGAAGCACCCAATCTTGCGGGGCAAAACGAAATATATCTGACCAAGGCCCTGCACGACTTCAAATCAGGAACCAGGAAAAACGAAACAATGTCGCTGATGGCAGCGACCCTGTCGGACGCCGATATTGAAAACCTGGCGGCCTATTATCACAGTATAAAAATCACGGTAAAAGAGCAATAATGGGGATGGTCATTTGACAAACCGCCTAATCTAACGTAGATTCAATAGGTTACAGGCGCAAGATCCACTGGTCTTCAAGCTATTTTCCAGCCTACCCATTGGATTGCGCGCGACTTCGAAAAGCGATACCACTGACCGGATGGGTCATGGCAACGCGCACCGACCATCTGGCCACAGTTGGCCTGTCACACCGATAACCAATCGCCGAGATTAATCGCGCAGCGACCGAGATGGCGCGGCAACATTCAAGATGCCGTGTCTCGATAACGTTGCACGCATTGCCTCTTTGATTCATCCGCGCCACCGATCACGTTTTGCCGCCGTCAAAGCCCGCGCCACGACTGTGTTGACAGCAAACCAAGCCTGTCCAGGGCGTGCGCGGAGCGTTAATTTCTACAGGAGTTTATTTATGGCTAAAGAAGAGCTGCTTGAAATGAGCGGATCCGTTACTGAAGTACTCCCCGATGCACGCTTTCGCGTCACCCTGGATAACGGTCACCCGGTTGTGGCCTATACCGGCGGAAAAATGCGCAAGCACCATATCCGAATTTTGGCGGGCGATAAAGTAACACTTGAAATGTCGCCATACGATCTAAGCAAAGGACGCATCACTTTCCGTCATATTGCCGATCGCACCCCTTACACACCGCCACGGCGCCGACCCTGACACCTTCGACCTGACGCGCGACTACTGAAGGCCCAGCCTTTCACGCCGGTAGCTGCCGTCTTGCACCCGCTGGCACCAGGACTGATTATCCAGGTACCACTGGACCGTTTTACGAAGACCCGTCTCGAAGGTTTCCGTTGGCGACCATAGCAATTCCCGCTGAATTTTGCTGGCATCGATCGCGTAACGCAGATCGTGCCCAGGGCGATCCGCGACATGGGTAATCAGATCTTTATAAGAATGCGTGCCATTGGGCGCGCCATTTAGCGGACGAAGCTCGTCGAGCAGTTCGCAGATGGTGCGCACGACCTGAATATTCTGCCGCTCGTTGTGACCGCCAATGTTGAACGTTTCTCCTACCGCTCCGGTGGTGACGACCTGGTGCAACGCCCGCGCATGGTCTTCCACATACAACCAGTCGCGCACCTGATTACCTTTGCCGTAAACCGGCAAAGGCTTGCCGTCCAGCGCATTAAGAATCGTGAGCGGTATCAGTTTTTCAGGAAAATGATACGGGCCATAATTATTCGAGCAATTGGTGATGATGGTTGGCAGGCCATAAGTGCGATGCCAGGCGCGTACCAGATGATCGGAGCTTGCCTTACTGGCGGAATAGGGCGAACTGGGCGCGTACGGCGTGGACTCTGTGAAGAACGCATCGGGATCGCGCAAATCGCCGTATACCTCGTCGGTCGAAATATGATGGAACCGGAAAGCGGCCTTGCGCTTGACGTCGAGCCCCAGCCAATATCGACGGGCGGCTTCCAGCAATGTGTAGGTTCCAACAATATTGGTCTGAACGAAAGCCCCAGGACCGTCGATTGAACGATCCACATGCGATTCAGCCGCCAGATGCATGATCGCATCGGGCTGATGCTGCGCCAGCACGCGCGCAAGCTCACCAGGATCGCAGATATCCACCTGCTCGAAGGCATAACGATTACTGTCGGCCACATTGGCCAACGATTCCAGATTGCCCGCATAGGTCAGTTTGTCGACATTGACCACGGCATCGCCGGTATCGCCAATGACATGGCGCACAAGAGCCGATCCGATAAAGCCGGCGCCGCCGGTGACAAGAATTTTCATGCGTCAAACCTTCTCAAAAATGCCAGCGGCGCCCATGCCCGTTCCGACACACATGGTCAGCATGCCGTAGCTCAGATTATGACGGCGCAAGGCGTGAATAACAGTGGCGGCGCGGATTGCCCCAGTGGCGCCCAGCGGATGACCCAAGGCAATGGCGCCTCCCATCGGATTGACGATTTCGGGGTTCAGATTCAAGTCGCGTATGACCGCCAGGGATTGCGCAGCAAAGGCTTCGTTAAGCTCGATCCAGCCTAACTGCTCTTGTTTAAGACCCGCCAGCTTAAGCGCGCGCGGAATTGCTTCTTTCGGGCCGATACCCATGATTTCCGGCGGCACGCCACGCACCGCAAACGATACAAAGCGGGCCAAGGGCGTTAGTTTATGCGTTTTCAAGGCGCGTTCCGAGACCACCAGCAATGCGCCGGCGCCATCCGAGATTTGCGAGCTATTGCCCGCCGTCACGCTGCCCCTGGCTGCAAAAGCCGGGCGCAGCCGCGCCAGCGCCTGCAAGCTGGTATCGGGTCGCGGACCCTCGTCAAGGGTGACTCTTTTATGCTGTTCAACGACTTTACCGGTGACCAGATCGGGAACACGATTCACCACATCCAGCGGCAGGATTTCGTCGGTGAATTCACCCGCTTTCTGGGCGCGGACCGCGCGCTGATTCGACTGCAAGGCGAAGACATCCTGATCCTCGCGCGAAACATTCCATTTCGTGGCCACTTGTTCCGCCGTCAACCCCATGCCATAAGCAATGCCAAGATTCTCGTCGTGCGCAAAAACATCGGGGCTGAACGTAGCGCCGAATCCCATGGTGGGCACAAGACTCATCGACTCGACGCCGCCAGCGATCAAAACATCGGCCTCGCCCACGCGAATTCGATCCGCAGCCATGGCAACGGCCGTCAGACCTGAAGCGCAAAAACGGTTCACGGTCACGCCCGGGACCGAATTAGGCAAGCCCGACAACAAGACGCCAATACGCGCCACATTCAGGCCTTGCGAGCCTTCGGGCATGGCGCAACCAATAATGGCGTCTTCAATCGCGGCGGGGTCCAGATTGGGGACCCGCGCCAGCATGCCCTGAATCACGCGCGCCAGCAGGTCGTCGGGGCGCGTATGCGAGAGCACGCCACGCGGTGCTTTGCCAATGGGGCTGCGAATTGCCGCGACAATATAAGCTTGTTGCAAGGTGGTCATGCCAAACTCCTTAATTACGCACCGGTTTGCCCGTTTTTAAAACGCTCTCGATTCGCTCCTGCGTTTTGGGCTCGGCAAGCAAGCCCAAAAATGCTTCGCGCTCGAGCGCCAGCATCCACGATTCATCGACCAGCGAGCCGGGATCGACGTCGCCGCCGCACATCGCGTGGGCAATACGGCCTGCAACCTGATAATCGAAATCGGA
>JBDTGB010000012.1:0-3610 GCA_039937635.1 Burkholderiaceae bacterium
GGGCGCTGGTACGACGAATCCACCGCGGCCCGGTATCAAAACGAATTCGAACGTAACGGTTTGCCTGACGCGCGCTGGACGCAGCGGCAATTGTCACTGGCAGGCTACTCCGTGCCCGATAGCGGAATACTGGATCCGGCCACTAAAAACGCGATAAAAGTCTTTCAGATGCATTACCGGCCAAGCCAATACGACGGCGAGCCCGATGCCCAAACCCTGGCCATACTGAAGACATTAAACGATACCGGCGATACAGCGTCGCGCTGCTAGGCTTTCTTCAAACGCCCCTGCCGGGCCCTGCTGACACGATTGCCAATTGAATACGCCACGCGCGCCAGCAATAGCAACGCCACGATAACGCCATAGGTATTGGGTTCGAAGAAATTATTTTTACCCGCGCGTATCAACCAGAAGTGCCACACGGAAAGCGCGGCGATCACATAAATCGCGCGATGCAGGGTTTGCCACCAAGACCCCAGGCGCCGCATCCACCCCTGGGTTGACGTCAAGGCCATCGCCAGCATCGGCACAACTGCAATCACGCCAACGGCGATAAAAGGACGTTCGATAATATCGAGCCACATGGACGCCAGCGACCAACCGCGTTCCCAATAAGCCCAGGCCAGAACATGCAGGAAGGTATAGAAAAAGGCAAATAGACCCAGCATGCGCCGGCAACGCAACAAAGCGGGCTGCTTGATAAGCCGTCGCAGTGGTGTAATGGTCAAAGTCAAGCACAACGCTATTAACGCCCACACTCCTGAAGAACGTATCAGGAACTCGGGCGGGTTGGCGCTAAGGTCGTTGGCAAACCCCAGCCAGATCCATCGAAACACGGGGTATAGCGCCAGCAGGAAAAGAAGAGGCTTGACCCGCGCGATCTGTTTCGCGCTCCAGTTGGGCCGCTTAACCGGCGAATTTGGCATGGCGCGCCCGTCCATTGATGGCATTAGTAATAGCGCTTCAAATCCATGCCGGCATAGAGCGAGGCTACCTGCTCCGCATAGCCATTGAACATCAAGGTCGGAACGCGCGGCGCAAAAATACCCGTGCCGATACGGCGTTCCGTTGACTGGCTCCAGCGCGGATGCGGCACCGTCGGATTGACGTTCGCAAAAAAACCATATTCATTAGGCGCCGCCTTGACCCAACTGGTTAGCGGCTCGTGCTCGGTAAGCCTGATTTTTACAATCGACTTGCCCGACTTGAAACCATATTTCCAGGGAATCACCACTCGCACCGGGGCGCCGTCCTGATTGGGCAGGCTTTTGCCGTATAAACCAAACGTCAATAAAGTAAGCGGATGCATTGCCTCGTCGATACGCAACCCCTCGACATACGGCCAGTCAAGAACACGCTGACTGACGGCGGGCATATTCTTGGGTTGAACCGCTGTTACAAACTCAACATACTTGGCTTTGCTCGTGGGGCCGACCTGCTTTAACAAAGCGGACAGCGGATATCCCTGCCAGGGAACAACCAAGGACCATGCCTCGACGCAGCGATGGCGATAAACCCGCTCTTCGAGACCAGCCAGCTTAAGCAGCGCGTCGATATCGTAGACGCCTGGGTGGTCGACCTCGCCCTCGACGGTCACGGCCCATGGCTCGGTTTGCATCGCACCAGCGTACCGGGACGGATCACCTTTTTCGGTGCCGAATTCGTAAAAATTATTGTACGTGGTGATATCTTTTTCAGGGGTCAACGCGTCGGTTACCCAATAGGTGTGGTTCGGCACGCTGACCAGCGGCGAACCCGAACTGGCGGCGCCAGCCGGCAAAACCCGACCCCCCATAACGGCGATCGTCCCCAGCCCCGCCTGTCGCAGCCACTGGCGGCGCGACCGCCAGACCGCCTCGGGTGTAATTTCAGACGGTGCCACAACTGGAATTTTCAAGCGGGACATAGCGTTCTTTGCCATCAATATTAAGGTTCCGGGACCCTCGATCAGCCACCACAGGTTCTCTGTTTGATTCTAACCAGCGCTGAAAGTTCATTCAAGCTCTATCGGCCAGCCAGGCCCGCATTTCGCCGACGCTGGACACTAAAACGGTCGGGCGGGAGGCGGCAAGCGTGTCTTTGTCGTGCGCCCCGTACGAGACCGCCATGCTGTCGACTCCGGCATTGCCCGCCATTTGGACGTCGTGCGTGGTGTCGCCCACCATAAGCACTTGTTCAGGTCGAAGACTTAGTTCTTCCATGATTTCCAGCAACATGGCTGGGTTCGGTTTGCTAAAAGACTCGTCGGCGCATCGGGTCGACTCAAAACAACCCAACAACTGCGTGGCGCTTAAGGCCCGATCCAACCCGACCCGCCCCTTGCCCGTCGCAACGCCCAATACAACATGGCGTGTTCTTAAATCAGAAAAAACGTCCAAAATGCCGCTAAATAGCCTGATTTCGGGATCATGAAGCAAGAAATGTGCGCGAAAGCGCTCCAAAAAACGCGGCATTCTGTCCTGCGTCAGCGCTGGCGCAATGCGGCGCAACGCCGCGTCGAACGACAGCCCGATAACCCAGCTCGCGTCCTCGGGGGGCGGCACTGGAAGCATTAAATCGGCGCAGGCAGCCTGAATAGCCGCAACAATCGAATGAGTGGAATCCATAATGGTCCCGTCCCAGTCAAACACCACGGCATCGTAACGTTTCACGAACTTTGCTCCATGCGATCAAGAAGTTGCAGGCACGCCTCAGGCAAATCGACATGCAAAGAAAGCGGTTCGCCCGATAGAGGGTGTGCAATCTCCAGATGATAGGCATGCAAAAACATTCGCTTGAACCCCAAGCTCTCAAACCGGGCTCTGACTTCGTCGGACCCGTATTTATCATCGCCCACGATGGGATACCCACTGGCCGCAAGATGCACGCGTATCTGATGCGTGCGTCCTGTGCGCAACTCGGCCCCCAACAAGGTGTAACGCCCAAAGCGTTTCTTTAGCGTGATGATCGTATGCGCCGTTTTACCAAGAGGATCGACTTTAACGCGTCGCTCGCCCGAAGCTGTCAGCCATTTCAGCAAGGGTTGCCGCAAATGTTGCCGATCGTTGGTCCAGTCGCCCACAACCAACGCCTGATAATGCTTGCGCCCCGTCCCCTCGCGCATCATTTCATGCAAAGCAAGCAAGGCCTTGCGGGTCTTTGCGATCATCAGCAAACCAGACGTTCCCCGATCCAGCCGATGCGCCAGTTCCAGCATGGGCGCATCGGGGTGGGCCGCGCGAAGCTGCTCGATGACCCCGAATGAGATCCCGCTGCCGCCATGGACAGCCACCCCCGCGGGCTTATTAACAACAAGCAGCGCGTCGTCTTCATAAACAATCGGAAACACGGCCGGACGGACGATAGCCGGTGCATCGGCGCGAGGCAGACGCAAAGGCGGCACGCGCAACGAATCTCCCAGAGCAAGGCGGTAATCGGCCGAAACACGGCCTTTGTTTACACGTACCTCGCCATTGCGAATGGCTTTATAAAGGTGGCTTTTAGGCACCCCTTTGCATAAACGCAGCAGGAAATTATCGACGCGCTGCCCTTCGTTTTGGACGTCAATTTGCAAAAAACGCACGGCTGGAATTGAATCTTTGTAACTTTCGGGTTTGCGCATGGAGAAAAC
>JBDTGB010000013.1:0-4596 GCA_039937635.1 Burkholderiaceae bacterium
GAAGGGACGGTGAAGAGGGATGTCTGATTTATTTGCGGAATCTGGAGCAAAGGATTTTCGTAACCGCGGACGTGATAGATCATCGGCGTGATGAATCAATCCACGTGTTACGCGCCAAGATCCGCGAAGGTGTGAAGACGACTCCTGTTCTTGTCTTGAGATTGCTTGAAAACGACCTCGTGTTTGAAGAAGATATTATCTTCCAAGAAAATCGTGTAGCCGGGTTTTGATAAACGGTAGCGCTTCGGCCGGGGTTTTGTGGTTTGGTGTTGCGGCAAGCACGCCATTCACCATGTTGCCAACATGCGCCTCGGTGGCGCCGAAAATATTCGCGGCGCCTGTAATTGCGCCCAGGGCCGGTAGATGCGCCGCGACCTCGTGCATTTCTTTTTGCGAGCTGCTAAGCGGTGCGTTCATCGCTTGTTGAACATCTGCCGGCGTCATCGGGTATATCAAGGGTTTGAGTTGCGCAGGTCCCGCATTGTCGGGGGTATTCAGACTTAAAACATTTTCCAGATCCGGCGCGACGGCATCACGCTGAGTCAGCGGCGCGCCCAGATCGAAGCATTTCCGCAGCGTAGCGATGATCGATGTATGGTCAAACGGATACGGCGGACCTTGAGTTCCGATTTTGCCGTCCGGCGGCACCCGCAATATCGTGTTCGGTTTGATGTAGGGGGAAATCAGCACAGCGGGAACACGCACTCCATATCGATCGAAACCGAAGACCCCCGGGTTGGAGGCATCTGGAGGAACAGCTCGCGGCGGCGAAGCGTGATCGTAACAACCGCCGTGCTCGTCATAGGTAATAATAAAAAGTGTTTTCTTCCATGTCGGCGCATTTCGGACTGCGTTGTAGATATCGAAAATCAGGCTTTCCCCTATTCCGACATTGTGGGGCGGGTGCTGATCGTTCGGCAGTGTTGTGTCTGGAAAATAACGTGGCTCAATAAAGGAATAGGCAGGCAGATTTCCACTTTTTGCGTCTTGCGCAAATTCGCCTATAAACCGGAACCGGCCCGCATACGGCCATAAACTGGTCAAGGTAAGCGCTTGAGGGAAATCGTGGAAATAGATTTTCCATGGCTTTCCGGCTTCGCTTAGCCGGTTGAAGATCGTATGCATGAGATACGGGAAATGGGCGGGCGAGTTGTTCTCGTATCCGGCCGCGGTCCCCGTATGCAAAAAGAAGCGATTTGGCCACGTCTGGCATGGGGCTGACGCGAACCATTGATCGCAGACAGCAAATTGTTTCGCCAGGGTGCTGAGGACCGGAATTTGCTGTTCGGTGTAGTGATGCATGACGGCAGCGGGTGAATAGCCCCCCGTTGGCTCTGCGGTTTGTCGAGTGTAGTTGTTGACGAAGCCGCTCATTGGCGGCGGCAAGTTCCCCGGTTTTCCATCCAGGCCGAATAGTTGCATGTTAATGTCGTCCCACAATTCACCTGGATCAGGCGACGGGACGCACATTGATGCGGGGCTCAGATCGTTGCTGGACCATACCCCGACGTCGGGATTGCCGTGCAACGGATTGGTCTCCTTTCCGGAAAGCCCATCAAAGCTGGCGCTTTTCGGGTGCAAGGCACCCAGCATGCTGTCAAACGAACGATTCTCCAGCATCAGAACAACGATGTGTTCTATCCTTCCGTTCAGGTTCGTCATGGGATAGCTCCTTTGGCAATTTTTATTGCGCTCCCGGCGCCGCGGCGCTGGTGTTTGGAAGATCCGGCGGGTTCGATTGAGCCGGCGGCGCCATGAGCATCGTGGGCGGCTTGGCCAGCGACAGGCCTGCTTCCCGAAGGCGTTTTAGCACGTCAAACAGCAAGGCGCTGCGCACTGTATAAGCCACACGTGGGGAATTCACGTAGCCGGTTGCGTTAAACACCAGGCCATTTGCATCAATGGTGTCCAGCAACACCTTGGACATAGGCTCATCCAACACCTCGACGTGGTCCTGGAATGCCGCCAGAACAAGGCTGCGCACCTGTTCGGGGTCGGTCGACAGAGGCATTGGCAATTTGATCTGCACCAGCCCTAGAGGATTGGCGTGCGTGACGTTGCGCACCACTTTGGTGATGAATTCCGAGTTGGGTACGATGACGGTGGAGCGGTCGCTCATCTGGATTTCCGTTGCGCGCACATTGATGCGGCGTATGTCGCCTTCGACTCCGCCCAGCGATACCCAATCGCCTACCCTGACCGGGCGTTCGGCCAGAAGGATCAGGCCCGACACGAAATTTTGCACTACGGCCTGGAGCCCAAAACCGATACCCACCGACAACGCGCTGGCGATCCAGGCCACTCGCTCCAATCCAATGCCCGCCGCCGACAGGGCGAGCGCCACGGCGAGCACATAACCCGCGTAGCCAAATAACGTGGCGGCCGATATTCGCATGCCTGGATCCAGGCCGGTGGTGGGCAGGTACTGGGCTTCAAGCCAGCGCTGAAATACTTTTACGGCTCCAAAACTCAATAACAACACCAGCACCGACTGCAGTACGGCGGCAGGCCGGATTTGCACTTCGCCGATTGCAATTCCAGCGTGCAGATAATCGATATGGCCGAGCAATTCAGCGGGCCCTTCGCCGAAGGGCGCCAGCAGCAGTATTAGCGCGAGCAACACCACCAGTAGCCGGCCCAGGCCGGAAAGTAATACCAGCGCCTGGCTTCGTGTTCGCGTACGCGCATGCGTCAGGTTTTCGTCGTCGGCGTTGCGCCTTACAGCCATTTGCAGGCTTACGCAGCCATCGTGAATGAGCGTTGTCAACAGGTAAGCCGAACTGAGCACTGTGGCGATCCAGACGAGCTGTTTAATGACAAAGTTGCCGAATGCGACGTAGCCCGTCAGCACGCAGACCACGCTGACCGCCAGCGTCAGCCAGGCCAGACTAAGCAACGCGGCAAGCCAAAGTGGGCTGGACAGGTGTTCGGTTGTGTCCGGATTCTTGTTGAAGTCTTGCCGCAAGCGTCTGGCGCGGGCTAGCGCCAGTCCTATGGCAATGTTCAGGGCCAGCGCCATGAGGCAGTCCAGCGCGACCGTTGCGGATAGACTGACATTGATCAGCGAGCCTAATCGTTCGGCAGACCACCCAACGACGATTATTGCCGCCAGCGATAGCGGGAACCAGCGTAGCCCCACGGCGACCATGTCGAGCATGGGCGGCAGCCGCCATGATGGACGTTCCGGCGCTAATAGTGCGTGGCCCAGGCCCGCCACGAAGCCACCATAACAGACAATGCCAACCAGTCGGCCAAGCAGCGTGTCCGTCGATTCAGATAATAGACCGTTCCAATTGGCGCCGGTGCGCACCAACTCGGCAATCAGCCCGGGCACGATAGTGGCCAGCAGAACCAGTGCCATTGCAAACAAAGAGCGCCGTAGCCTGCCTGGCGGTACACGTGTGCTGGTTAGCCGCATCAGGGCGCGCCCCGCTTGTACGCGTAATCCCACCAGCGCCGCAATGGCCGCGAGCACGCCAATCCACACACCGATTGGAGTGCCGGTTACGGCCATTGTCAACTCCGCTCTCAGTGGTTCCAAGCGCTGCGTGTCTTTCGGCCACTCTCGGAGCATCTCCGTCCAGAAGGGCTGGCCCAGAACCGAGTCTGTCCGCTCGCCCAGGCGAGCTTGAAAATGCGCGCGCCGCAGCGTCAGGATCTGTTCGGCGGCTTGACCGGCTTCAACTGTGAGCAGTTTGGCCAGCTTGTTCTGCGCATCCAGTTTGCCGCTGCTTTTGCTGAGTTCTTTGCGTTGCGCCGCCACGTCCGGCGCCTCTGGTGCGCCCGGCGACGGGACGCCCAACTGGGCCAGGCGCGCTTTCACGCTGGTCATTTCAGGCGCAATGCGGGTCGCCGCCGCGTCGGCTTGAGTTTGCGCCGCCAAAGCTGCGGCGCGAAATCGCAGCAGCGTGGCGCTGTCCTGTGGTTTTTTCAGGCCCTTTTGCACTTCGTCGAGTTGTGCGCGAGCGCCGCTCAGGACTATATCGATATCGACGGCGGGTTCGCCGCTGATCTTGGCGTCGCTGGATTGAGCATGCGCTGGTGTGAACGCAAGCATCAGTAGCGCCATCAACCCGTAGAGCAGCAAACGGCTAAACAGGCCAATGGTCAGAGACTGGGTTCGCGCCGGAAGGACTGGATGATCGGGTGATGTCATCAGGCTCATGCTTGAAAGGCGGGAAACACACGTCGATAGGAGACATCATACTATGCCTGAAGGCACGCGCCCGCGATGCGGTAACGTGTGTTACCGCGCAGTTGTGTTTTCCCGGCAGGGCAGCGTTTGGCGTCCATAAAAGAGTGGACCCGCGGGCGAAAGCGGGGTTAGCATTGGGCCTTTCGGGTTTTGCGCAACCTATTTTTAAAGAGGATCTTTCATGTCCCTTAATCCAAAATCATGGCCCGCGTCCGTTGTGGTGGGGTTGATTGCATGCGCCGCGTTTTCAGCTGCGGTCCCCGTTATGGCGGCGGAAGATTTTCCGTCCAGGCCATTGACATTTATTGTGCCCTATTCGCCCGGTGGTCCGCTGGATACGATGTCGCGGCTGCTGGCCAAGAAAGTTCAGCCCATCCTGGGGCAAACCGTGATTGTCGAGA
>JBDTGB010000014.1:0-7165 GCA_039937635.1 Burkholderiaceae bacterium
CGCCGCTATTGCATTTGCAGCACTATTGCTGGGCGCTTGCGCACAACAGAAAGCGCCGGGGTACTACGCCACCGAACATGACACCACAGCAACCGATGCCCGAGACCAGGCTTTAGGACGCGAACGAGCGCAAGCGCCGGCGCAAATTCAATTCGGCTTTGGCAACACCCAAAAATCCAAACCGGCCAACAGCAATGCCGCAGCCGAAGCGCCCGCTGCCCCAGAGGCTGCAACGGCAAACCCGCGCGCTTTAACCGAGGCAAAAACCTTTTTGGGCACCGTCCCCTGTGTGGGAAACGCCAACGCGTGCTCGGCAAATCGAATAACGCTGACATTGGCCCCGACCGGCGAATGGCGCGCTCGCACAGTGTCTTTGAACACCATGCCTGACGCTGAAACCGCAACAACCGAACAAGGCTGCTGGAATGTGATCGGAACCCAGCCCCTGCGAATCGCGTTGCAACTGAAAAACAACAACGTCAAGGCAAGCCTGACATTCTTAAGCGACAACGTGCTGCGCATCAATAGCCTTGACGGCGTTGCGCCCAATCTTGATTATCGACTGACGCGCCAGGCCGATATCGACGCAATCAACGAGCTGAGCAAGCACGCGCCCTTGCAGTGCGCGCGTTAGGAGAATTGCCGCGACAAGATACAACGCGTCAATTCGACGGCGTTTTTGACCTGCATTTTTTGGAAAATTCGAGCGCGATGCGCCTCGATGGTGCGCTGCGAAACGCCTAGCTCGGCTGCTATTATTTTATTTGGCTTGCCTAACACGACATAGTCCATGACGTCGCGCTCGCGCGGGGTCAGTTCTGAAAATAGTGCACGCTCGTGATTGAATACACCACCCATTAGGGCCTCCGTTGGTTATACGTCAAATGTACGTCCACGGATTCTGTCATAGGCGGTTACACGCGTCGCCTGTCACTTCTTACAGGCGCGTCATTTCGATCCATCTTCGCCCATTCAGATCTCAAGGTTATCGATCAATCGTGTTTTTCCCAACTTGGCGGCGGCCAAAATCACTAAAGGCTCGCCGTCTCTGATTTCATCAAAAGTGGGCGAATTCAAGTCGCGCTGACGCCGAAGCGACACATAATCAACCACCCAGCCGCGCCCTGTCAGTTGCGCTTGCGCGCCCGCCTCGAGTTCGGCCTGATCAGTCCGGCCCGCCTTGATTTTCCGCTTAAGATCGTTCAGGGTCGCAAATAAGGCCGGCGCCTCGGATCGCTCGACAGTATCCAGAAACATATTGCGCGACGACAAGGCCAAGCCATCGGGGTCGCGCACGGTTTCGTGCGCCAGGATAGTAACCGGCAACTGAAACTGCCGGCACATGTTGCGCACAATCATCAACTGCTGGTAGTCCTTTTTGCCAAACACAGCCACGCTGGGCTGAACACAGGAAAACAGCTTCATGACCACAGTGCAAACGCCAGCAAAAAATCCCGGGCGAAAATGACCTTCAAGGATATCCCCCAGGCCGGCTGGCGGCTGAACTTGATAATTTTGCGGCTCTGGATACATCTCGCGCTCATCAGGCGCGAACAGCACGTAAACATCGCGTTCGCTCTCCAACTTGTCAATATCGGATTGCAAGGTTCGCGGATAGCGGTCGAAATCCTCGTTGGGTCCAAATTGCAGGCGATTCACAAAGATGCTCGCCACGACGGGATCCCCATGCTGACGCGCCAACTTCATAAGCGATAAGTGAGCCTGATGCAGGTTTCCCATGGTGGGAACGAACGCAACGCGCAATTGTCCACGCAATTGGTCACGTAATTCTTCAACCGTATGAACAACTTTCAATATGCGCTCCCGCGCTTTTCAGGCATTGGCGCGAGTATAAGACAGGCGCACGTAGATGGGCGCGTACGGCCCAGCTTGAGTACTGTCAAGAAGCGATTCCCGCGCCAGTTCCAGCATCGCCAGGAAATGAACCACCAGCACGGCGGCCAAGTCGCCCTCGAGCACGCGCTCCATGAACAATTCGGTAAATTCAATAAACCGCACACCACCCAAACGGCGCAAAATCAAACTCATGTGCTCGCGCACGGACAACTGCTCGCGCGTAATGCGATGGGTGGCATTTAGTTGCGCGCGCCGCATAATATCGGCCAAGGCGCGCCGCAGATCGTCCACACTGATCTCGGGTAGCGCTTGGCCAACTTCCAGGTCCATAAAAGCATGAGCGCGTTGAAAATCGCGGCCCATTTGCGGCAAAGCGTCAAGTTTTTGCCCCGCCAGCTTCATTTGCTCGTACTCGAGTAGACGCCGCACCAGTTCGGCGCGAGGGTCGCCAACATCGTCGCCCGTATCCGACTTCTTGACCGGCAAAAGCATGCGGGACTTGATTTCAATAAGTAGCGCCGCCATCAGCAAATATTCGCCCGCCAGCTCCAGATTCTGATTCCGAATTTGGTCGACATACGACAAATACTGCCGGGTCACTTCAGCCATGGGGATATCAAGCACATTGAAATTTTGCTTGCGAATCAGGTACAACAACAGATCCAGCGGTCCTTGAAAGGTTTCAAGGAAGATCTCGAGTGCATCGGGCGGAATGTACAAATCGCGCGGCATGGCAAACAACGGCTCGCCGTAAAGACGCGCCAGGGCCACGCTATCGACCACATCGGGCGTACTGTCAATTGCAGGCTTGATCAAGGCATCCAACTGACCCGCCGAAACGCCAGGCAAAAGCATTGTTTGCAGTTAGTAAGAATAGTAAACGTAAGCCGGTTGCGCAACGCGGCCCGCCCGAAAACCTTCCAGGAGCTCCGCATCAAGCTGCTTATCGGACAGACGCCCGCGCCCTTCCCGCTGGCGCTGCTCGGTGCCGGGATGTTCAGACTTGTATTTATTCAGAAACTGCGTAATTTCCGACTCGTAGTTTTTAGCCATAATGCGCATTTAATTTAAGTGGTGAACTTCAAGTTTACTTCACTTGAACCCAGTTAGAATTGCGGATCATGCCACCCGATACTATCGCTGCGCCACCCCCGCCTGTTTCCGCACGCGAACGCAGGACCATCCGCATGGATATCGTCATTACCTACTATTTAATGGCTGTCGCCGTTTTTGTGCTCATCAGCGGGTGGGCCGCCGACCGGTTCGGCTCCAAACCAGTATTCATTGCCCTTGTTTACGATTCCGTCAGCAACATGACCAGCTTGCAATCAGGGCGCATCGCCAGGCGAAAAGTAATTTGCCGATACGCCAAATTCCCGTGTTCGGGGTGCTTGAACTCGCGCCGCCCGCCTTCGCGCTCAACCACTGTCTGACGAATCCACCAATGGGCGAACGAAGGGCTGGTTTTCAATAAATCGTCAAGCACCGCGCGCACATCAGGCTCGTCGGCATGAGGGCCGGCATCTGCGCGAAACTCGGCCACAACGCGGCGCGCGCGCTGCTCCCAATCAACTACCAGATCGCGCGCGGAGGGATCCTGGAAAATGTAACGCAATAAATTGGGGTTCTCGGTCCGGTCGGGCCAACCGTCAAATAAATGCAGCAAAGCCACATTACGGGCGAGCACGTTCCAGCAGCGATCCAAAATGTACGCGGGGGCGGTAATGCTATGAACGCAATCGGCCAGCCCGCGCGGCAAATCGTGAAGCTGATAATGCGCATGTTCCGGGTCGGCGCACTCGGCCATTTCAAACAGATAACGGCGTTCGGCCCGCGCAAGACACAACACGCCAGCCAGACGCGCCCATACGCTGGCCGACACGGCAACATTTCTCCCCTGCTCGATCCAGGTGTACCAAGTCACGCTAATGCCGCAAAGCTGCGCAAGTTCCTCGCGCCTCAGTCCAGGAGTGCGACGCCGTATGCCCTTAGGCAAACCCACCATGTCGGGCGTCACGCGGGCCCGGGCGCTGCGCAAAAAATCGCCCAGCGCCCGGCGGCGGATCAGGCTGGACTGGTCTGCGTCGGTCAATGGCAAATGGGGAATCTCGCTAGGCATGCATGCGCCCTATAGTCGACTTGAGTGAAATGCGTAGCTGTGTCAGTATCTGCATCGGTCCGCCAACAGATTAACTCAAGACCAGGTCAATTGAACACCATGATTCCCAACACACTAACCATTGCCGGCGTGGACCCTTCCGGCGGAGCCGGAATTCTTGCAGACATCAAGACTATGAGTGCTCTCGGTGCCTACGGCATGGCCGTTGTCGCGGCCCTGACGGCGCAAAATACTCAAGCCGTCACGGCCATTTCGCGCGTTCCGGCCGATTTCGTCGCGGCGCAAATCGATACGATATTTGGCGACATACGTGTCGATGCCGTCAAAGTCGGCATGCTCGGGCAAAAAGACGTCATACGCGCCGTTGCGCAACGACTGGCCCATTGGCGTCCGGCGCATCTGGTGGTGGACCCCGTGATGGTCGCCAAAAGCGGCGACCGATTGCTGGAACGCGAGGCCATCGCAGAACTGCGCGAAGCCCTGTTGCCTCTGGCCACCGTACTGACGCCGAATTTGCCGGAAGCAGGCGTCCTGCTAAACACCGGCTCGGCACAAACGCTGAAAGAAATGCGCCGCGCCGCGGAAAAGCTGCGGCGGTTATTAAACGATTCCGGCGAACGCTGGATTTTCCTTAAAGGCGGACACCTGCCCGGAAGCGAAACAATTGACATCCTGTACGATGGCGACCAGATGATCGAACTACCGGGGCGGCGTATTGACACGCCTAATACGCACGGTACAGGCTGCACTCTATCGGCCGCGCTGGCGGCGCTATTGCCGCAACACAACAACATGCGCGAAACGGCTAGCCTGGCGAAAGCCTATCTAGTATCGGCCATCGGCCATTCGGGCGAACTGACAGTGGGCCACGGCCACGGCCCGGTCCAGCACTTTTTTAACTGGTGGCCGACGTCGGAAAACGACTAGAAAAAGACGGTTAAACATAGTGCGCACCGACTTAGTACAATAACTTACTTCTAACTTGTCTTTTCCCGCATAACTATGGACGCCACCGCTCTTTCCGAAGTTGAACAAGCTCGCTTTAACATGATCGAGCAACAAATCCGCACCTGGGAAGTCCTGGATCAGGATATTCTGCAAGCGTTGTTTTCAGTTCCGCGCGAACGCTTCGTCCCGTCCGCGTACCGGGGCCTGGCCTTTTCAGACGTCGAGCTGCCCCTGATCATCAATTCGGTGAACACGCGCGAAACTATGCTTATGCCCAAGGTCGAAGCGCGGCTTGCCCAGGAACTGCAGTTAAAACAAAGTGACTGCGTTCTGGAAATTGGAACCGGATCCGGGTATCAGGCGGCATTGTTGGCGCAACTCGCGCAGCAAATCACCAGCATCGAGGTCAATAGCCGCCTGGCCGCATTCGGTCAACAGAACCTGCAGCGCAACCACATCGCCAACGTCAAGGTTGAAACGGGCGATGCCCACGCAGGCTGGGGCACAACCGAATACGATGCGATCTTGCTGACCGGCTCTGTGCCAACCGTGCCCGACGCGCTCAAATACCAACTGCGCATCGGTGGGCGCATGGTTGCCGTCGTGGGCCACAACCCAATCATGACGGCCTACCGCATTACCCGCACCAGCGCAGCCAGCTTCGATACCGTGGGGTTGTTCGACACGGTTATCAAACCGCTGCGCGGCACAGCGGTATCGCAATTCAAGTTTTAAGCCGGCCGCCGTATCTGATCAAGCAGGCGGGTGGTGGAGCGGTCGAATTCGAAGGGAATAGCCACCGCAACGCCGCCCCAGCTTCTTACGGCGGCGGTTTCAGGCAAAATATCCATATCGTAATCGCCGCCCTTGACGATCACATCGGGTCTAAGTTGCCGGATCAGCTCCAAGGGCGTGTCTTCATCAAAATCGGTGACAACCGACACGGACGACAGGGCAGCCAATAAGGCGGCGCGATCCTGCAGCCGATTCAAAGGCCGATCCGTTCCCTTGCCCAGACGGCGCACGGAGTCATCCGTATTAAGCGCAACGATCAAGCCGGCGCCCAATTGAGCTGCCGCGTCCAGATACGTGACGTGCCCTCGATGCAAAATATCGAAAACGCCATTGGTGAAAATAAGAGGTCTGGGCAAAGCCCCGGCCTGCGCAGCGGCAATGCATGCCTGGCGGGTAAGTATCTTGGATTCGAAGCGTGCGGCCATGGTGGACAACCTTTCAGTAACGCGTAACCGCCCAGATCGCCACACCCATGGCCACAGCCAAAACAGCCGCAATCGCCATCAGCAGTCGATTCGTTTGCTCTTGGGCGCGGCGCATACGCTGGATTTCCAGGCTTAACTGAGGGCTTGCATCGGGGCGCATCAAGTTGGTGTGAATCAGGCGCGGTATCTGAGGCAGGATTTGAGCCCACTGCGGAATTTCTTGCTCCAGACGCTGACGCAGTCCCGCAAAACCCACGCGCTGACGCATCCACCTTTCAAGGTAGGGCTTGGCGGTGTCCCACAAATCAAGGCGAGGATCTAAATCGCGTCCCATTCCTTCAACGTTCAACAAGGTTTTCTGCAACAGCACCAGTTGCGGCTGAATTTCCACGTTAAAGCGGCGCGAGGTTTGAAACAGGCGCAACAACACCTGGCCCAGGGATATCTCGGAAATGGGCCGATCGAAATACGGCTCGCAAACCGCCCGAACGGCGCCTTCAAGTTCCTCTTCGCGCGTATGCGGGGGCACCCATCCGGATTCAATATGCAGTTGCGCAACACGCCGGTAATCGCGCCGAAAGAAAGCCAGAAAATTTTGCGCCAAATAATTTTTATCAAATTCCGACAACGATCCTACGATGCCGAAATCCAGCGCAATGTACTGCCCCAGAGTGGCGGGATCGTCGGATACAAAAATATTGCCCGGATGCATGTCGGCGTGAAAAAAACCGTCGGTAAACACCTGCATGAAAAAAATCTCGACGCCGGTGCGCGCAAGATTCTGAATGTTGATGCCCGCCGCCTCAAGGCGCTGAGTCTGACTGATGGGAATACCGCGCATGCGCTCCATGGTGAATACCGTGGTGGCGCAATACTCCCACACCACTTCGGGCACCATAAGCAAATTCTCACGTCCCGTGCCCGGCCCAAAGTTGCGACGCAACTGGCTGCAGTTGGCGGCCTCGCGAATCAGGTCCAGTTCGTCATGCAGATACTTGTCAAATTCAGCGACGACTTCAAG
>JBDTGB010000015.1:0-5793 GCA_039937635.1 Burkholderiaceae bacterium
GCCTGAGTGGACAACGGCAGCGCAAGCGCAAGTGACATGGCCAGCGCTGCCAGGCGAAAGATTTGCATACTCATAAGTTGGCTCCAGTAAATAAGCGAAATAGGGTTTTTAACATTTGGTCGAATCATATACTTGTATTGATATCAATACAAGACAGCCACGATACGCTTTTATGCGAGGGATAGGTGCCGTCGCGCGGCGACAACAACGAATCTAACCGATTGCTTAGCAGCAAAGATATTTGACGTTTAACGTTAACCGTTATGGAATATGACTTGTAATGAAAAGCCTTTCGATGTTGAGCTGGACAACACAGTATCCGCATCATGATCAGGGGCGCGAGCACGCCTGATCTTCTCACAATCCCGGACACCGTTAATACGGTGCCCGGGATTATCGAGCCATCAGACAGTAGGCCAGACCATCTTGCAGCCGGACTCTTCAACCGTGCCCGCCACTTCTTTACCGTCGATGACTTTGTCGACATGGAACAAATCGTCGGCTCCGCCAGGCCCTTTCGCCTGGGCGTGCCCAACATAAACTGATCCGATCAACTGGTGCTGATTCGCACGATAAAAAGGCAGATTGGGCATCAGGCCGACTTCGGGCGGCAATTCCATACCGTCCAGGGCTTTGGCCATTTTGAAGGCATCAAGCGACTTGGCCTTGTTAGCCGCCAATGCGCAGCTCCAGGTGCTTACGAACCCAAACCAGGTGCGTGCCGTTGGAACCCGCCCTGTCTTTTTCTGGATGGCGTTCACGAACTCGTCCAGGTGAGGAACGCCGGGCTGGATGTGGTACCACTCGGCGACCCAGTCGCCGATGCGGGCTTCGGGTGGCAAACCTTCGATCCCCTCAAGCTCAGCGTTGGAGCCCGCTATGTGAATCCGTTTGTCCAGACCGAACTGAACGGTTTGTTTAAGCGCATTAACCACATCGTCGCCGCCCATCAGGAAAACCAGGACGTCCGGCTTCGTGGCTTGCGCCTTGATCAGATACGACGAGAAATCGGTAGTGCCCAAAGGCGTTAGATCTTCGCCCAATTTGATGCCGCCATGCGCTTTCAGGTTTGCATCATAGGCCTCTTGCAAAGTATGGCCGAAGGCATAGTCGGACGTGATGAAATACATTTTTTTGCCGTATCTGTCCATCAGTGACTTGGCGATGGCATTGACCAGCATGCGCGTCGTGTCGCACACGCGGAATACGTTCCAGTGGCACGTTGCGCCGGTAATAGCGTCGGTATGCCCACCAGGCACAATATGCAGGATTCTTTTTTCGCTGCTGACTTGCGCCATAGCCAGCGAAATCCCTGAATTGATATTGCCTATAAGAAAGTTGACCTTGTCGCGATCGATAAGCTTGCGTGCTTTTTGAACTGCAATTCCTGCATCGCCGCTGCTTGAGTCTTCGACTAGAAGTTCAGCCGGGCGACCCAATATGCCGCCTTTGGCGTTGATTTGTTCAATCGCCAACTGACAACCGGCCAATTCGTTTTTGCCGTCTGCAGCGTACGTGCCTGTAAGCGGATTATCCAGCCCGAGTTTTACAGATTGTTCGCCACGCGCGCTGGTGATCAACGGCGGGACCATGTGCGCGACGCCTGCGGCTGCGGCGAGTTGCAACACAGCACGACGGCTGATTGCGGCCGATCTACTTTTAGTTCCCATCTAAAACGCTCCTCCGAATAGCAAGCCAGCGCAAATTGCGTTTGTGCGGTCTGCGGGCACTTTTTTATCCTCGCGCCAGCTTGCGTCTATCCCTATTCCCCTTTTTAAAATTTGCGCCAAGCATGCCTTGCTGTCAAGGCGGGTTACAACTGAACGCCGCTTCGGCGTTACTTGATCGCGACAGGGGGATGATTTTTGTTAGCGAGTGCGCGGGCCCCGGCATAAGCACCCGCGGTATCTCTGTCCCTTTCAATTCGAATTGCCTCGTTCCACTTGGCCATCCGTTCGGAACGCGCAAAGGAGCCCACCTTGATCTGTCCCGCGTTCCAGCCGATAGCCAGGTGGACGATGGAGACGTCCTCGGTCTCGCCTGAGCGGGCTGAAATAATAGTGGCGTAGCCGGCCTTTTTGGCGGCGTCCAGCGCCGCCCGTGTTTCCGTGACAGTCCCGGCCTGATTGGGCTTGATCAAAACGGCGTTGCAGGCGCCTTTTTCGGCCGCCTGGGCAACCAGCCGGGCATCGGTCACCAGGTAATCGTCGCCGACGATCTGTATCCGGCCTGCAGCCGCCCGGGTGAAGGCGATGAGGCCGGCCTCATCGTCCTCCGCCAGTGGGTCTTCTATGGAGACGATCGGATACTTATCGATCCAGCGCAACAATTTTTCGCAAAGAGCATCCGAATCGAGCACTGAGCCTTCCAGCGCCAATTCGTATAGTCCGCAGTGCCCGAATTCGGAAGCCGCAATGTCCAGCGCGATGCCGACGTCCACGCCGGGTGCGAATCCGGCCGCTTCGATGCACGCCACCAGTATGTCGAGCGCTTGCTCGTTGCTTGAGAAGCTCGGCCACCAGCCACCCTCGTCGGCGACGCCGCACAGAGCGCCTCGCGACGCCATAATTCTGCCGGCCGCACGATAGACTTCCGCGGTCGTTTCGAGCGCTTCCTGAAATGAACTCGCACTCAGTGCGATGATCATGAAATCCTGCACGTCTACACGGCGTCCGGCGTGTGCTCCGCCGCCGAAGATCTGAATCTGCGGCAAAGGCAAAGCTGTGGGAGCGCCTTTTGATAAATAGCGCCAAAGCGGCATATGGGCTTGCGCAGCGGCAGCATGGGCTACGGCCAGGGAAGTCGCCGTCAGGGCATTTCCACCAAGACGGGCCTTGGTTGGTGTGCCGTCGAGTTCGACCAATAAGCCGTCGATGCCTTCCTGATCGGCTACGGGGAGGCCGATCAGCGCAGGCGCAATTTCCTGCCGAATTCCGCGCAGCGCCGTTTGTACGTCCAGTCCACCAAACGCTGCGCCGCCGTCGCGCAGATCGACCGCCTCGCGGGATCCGCGCGAGGCGCCCGCAGGAGCGATTCCGGTGCCGACGCAGTTGTCTTCGGTCAGAATTTTCACCTCAATTGTAGGGCGGCCACGCGAATCCCAGATGCGATAGGCCTGTACCTCTTTAATGTGTGTCATGTGGAGAATTTCCGTGTCCAAAATCCGCGCACGTCGTCAAGACAGTCGCGAGGGTCTTTAAGTAAATCCAGGGCCGCCGCACGTATGGCAATACGAGCGGGTTCATCCAGGTATTCAACTGGAGATTTGCCGTCAACCCGCGCCAGTGTCAAAGCCGGCAGCAAGGTCGCGGCCCGATATTCCAGATCAGCAATCGGTTCAAAATTGACTCGCGCCATATACGTGTCAACCAGTGAGCGAAACGATTCCATCAAGGCTGGCAATACCGCGGGCAGCCAGGCGGCTTTCAGCAGCAGGTGGTTCAGGCAAAACGCCAGATCGAACGCCGGGTCGCCATACCATGCGCATTCCGCGTCCAGAAACACCGGCCCATTGGGCCCGATCATGATGTTCTTGGGACTTACGTCGCCATGCACTAGCGCCAGGTGCGTACCCTGTGTGCGTTCGACCAATTCGTTCAGCCGTGAGCGAACACCAGGGTGATGACGTGATGCCTCTACAAGATAGGGCTCCAGCCGTATTGCGTAAAAGTTGGCGTCTGTGGCGAAACGTGCCGCCAACGATGCCGATCGGGCCGTGGCGGCGTGTATTTTTCCCAGCACGGCGCCGACGGCGGCGGCAATAGAAGGTTCCACCCGACTCGCCAACAAGTCGGACTTCCAGTTGCGGTAACTGTCCGGCAGGTATTCCATGACGAAGCTTTTCGACGCGGTGTCTTGCCCCAGTACCTTGGGCACGCTGCCAGGGACGATTTCGCCAACCGTTTCAAGCCAGCCGATTTCCGCGAACACGCGTTCCACGGGCACGTGCCACTCTTTTGCGACTTTTAACTTCGGTAACGCTTGCTTCAGACAATAAACACCCGAATTAAATTCAACACGCAAGATCCCGGACGATATGCCTCCCGCCAGTTGTGTGATTTTTGGGGACTCGTCTTCTCGCGCCAATCCCAGCGACACGAAAATACCCCGCAACGTTGCGGGAGCGTGCGCCAAGTCTGTGAATTCAGGAGTCATGGTGTTTGCTTTTCGATGCAGTCGTTACGAGTAAAAAGTCAAGTCGCAAGGGCCGGCATGTTCGCCACGTCCAGTCATCGTTCGTTCTTTTCGTTGGGTTTAGTCCAGATAGAGTCTACTACTGCTTGTAGAGCGCACGATGGTGACGGCCAGTTCGAAGGTCTGGACGTAGAGCTGACGGCAATACGCCTTCTAATCGTTCGTCGATCAATGGCTGTACTTAAGCAAGGCCGGCGGCGAATACGTCAAGCTGGCCGGTAAGTGGGCGCCGCAATAAGAGTACCCGGACGGGCTCCGAAAGAGCCGTAAACGAGGTAATGGTAGGCAGTACTGGGTTCGAACCAGCGACCTCTACGATGTCAACGTAGCGCTCTAACCAACTGAGCTAACCGCCTAAAGCAAAGAAGGGCGATTCTAACTTGGTTCGCCAAGTCTTGTCAAAAGAGAAGACGTCATTTCAAGTGTAAGACAAGGCGCTGTGGCGCGGCAACGGGTCGTGCCGTCTTCGTGAGCTTTTTCACAACGGACTTGGCTGAAAAATCGCTTTCTTTGGCCGGCTTTGCGGGGTTTTGATGAATTCCACGCTATAGGGGTGTTACACTAAAGCAACGATTACATTACTCAATTTGATTTATATGAACATAAGCAAAGCGCGGACATTGACTCAGGCTAACTAACTGCTGCCGCGTGTTGTTTATTAGCTAACTAGCGAAATCAAAGATCCCAAAAACGCGGCTGGTGGCCGCGTTTTTTTGTCAGGATGTTGTTTTATGGTTCGAATTACCTTGCCCGATAACTCGCAGCGCGAGTATCCCGCTCCTGTGACGGTTGGCGATGTAGCCCATTCTATTGGCACTGGCCTGGGTCGCGCGGCGCTGGGAGGCCGTGTGGCGCTAAATGGCGATGCATCCAGAGTGGTGGACACCAGTTTTCGCATAGAGCAAGACGCGCGCCTGGCCATTGTCACGGCCAAAGATCCCGATGGGCTGGATTTAATTCGCCATTCCACGGCCCACCTGCTTGCTTATGCGGTGAAACTGTTGTTTCCCGATGCGCAGGTCACCATTGGCCCCGTGATTGAAAACGGTTTTTATTACGATTTTTCGTATAAACGGCCGTTTACGCCCGAGGACCTTGTGGCCATTGAAAACAAGATGGTCGAGCTGACTAAAAAGGATGAAACCATCACGCGCGAAGAGTGGTCGCGCGACGACGCCGTGAAGTTTTTCAATGGCATAGGCGAGCATTACAAGGCCGAAATTATTGGGTCGATTCCACAAGAGCAGACTATTAGCCTGTATCGCGAGGGCGACTTCATCGATTTATGCCGCGGCCCCCACGTGCCGTCCACCGGCAAGCTGAAGGTCTTCAAGCTCACTAAGTTGGCGGGCGCTTATTGGCGCGGCGACAGCAACAACGAGATGCTCCAGCGTATTTATGGCACGGCCTGGGCCAGCAAAGAAGATCAGGCGGCGTATTTGACGATGATCGAAGAAGCCGACAAGCGCGATCACCGCAAATTAGGTCGCGAACTGGACTTCTTCCATTTTCAGGATGAGGCTCCGGGTCTCGTTTTCTGGCATGCCAAAGGCTGGGCCTTGTGGCAGCAGGTTGAGCAGTACATGCGTCGCGTTTATC
>JBDTGB010000016.1:0-3661 GCA_039937635.1 Burkholderiaceae bacterium
TGCTCAAGCGCTATAACTTCAACATTCATGATTTCCCGGCGCATGCCTTGCCCCTGAAAGGTGAACGCTGGGGTATGGACCTGTTTCATCCCCAGGCGCTTAAGGACGTCGGTATCCATGTGAGCAAGGGGCTGGCTGCCGGCGCCATGGCCGGGGCCACCATCGACGCCTTCACTGCCGGCCTGAGCCTTGGTGCGGCCACCCTGATCGGGGCAACCGCGGGCGGGTTATGGCAAAGCGCAGATCGCCTTGGAAAACGCGTTTTAGGACGTTTGAAGGGTTATCACGAACTTGGCGTGGACAACACAGTACTGGAGCTGCTTGCACTGCGTCAGACCGGCCTGGTGCAAGCGCTGGAGCGGCGCGGCCACGCTGCGCAGGCGCCGATCATGCTGGCGCCGGAACCAGCAACAGACTCGCAAGACAAAAACAAAGTGCCCCTTTTGGACTTGCGTGCCGCAAAAATTGCCACGGAGCTTGACGAAGCGCGCAGCCAGCCATCCTGGTCCACATTGGCGGGCAATTACGCCAGCAGCCCCCGACGCGAGCAGATCGTACGGGCACTGGCACGCAAGCTGGAAGGGGTGTCGCTCACAACATGACGGGCCGGTCGGGCAAATCGTTGGTATTGAGTTCGCCCGCGGGCAAGGGCGGGCAGTGCGTTCGCAGAACCTGCTCAATGGTCTCGACAGCGGCAGTAACCCCAGCCGCGTAATCTCCCTGACGCAGACAAGTCCGCAATTGATCGCAAATCCGTTCCCATACAGCATTTGGAGCCGTGACGCCGCGATCGGCAATCAGTTCAATACGTTGTCTGTCCAATGCCAAATACAGCAAAACCCCGGTGTTATGCGGCGTATCCCAAACACGCAAACGGCCAAATACCTCGAGTGCCCGTAAATGGCTATCACGCTCATGAATCGGCGACACGGCTTCGACGGCGACCATCAATTCCCCCGCATGATCGAGTTCGCCTTTGCGTATCTGCTCGGCAATGCGCGCCAACACTTGCGACGTGAAGTGCTTGCGACGCAACCAGTGCCCCTGCACGGTGGCCCACCCTGTAATTTCCTTCAATCTGGCACCGCTCTGACGCACGCTTATCCCCAAAAATAACTTTACCAGCCGCCGGAAGCCCCGCCGCCGCCGCTACCGCCGCCCCCACCGCCAAACCCTCCACCGCCGAAACCACCACCGCCTCCGCCACCAAAGCCGCCAAGACCACCGAGCCCGCCAATCACGCCGCCCCGGCGCGAGGCCCGCGCCGCGGCGCCAGGTCCACCCGGGCCGCCGGCTCGGGCGCTTCGGCCCAGCGCGCTGACGACCAGCGCCAAAATCGCGCCCAACAAGGCTAAACCAATGCTATGAAACGTGAAGAACGCAAACAAGCCAACCGCCAGAGCCGCCAGCACCGAGGGTAAAACGAAAGCCATGAACGCCAGCGGCAGCAACATGCCAAACGACGCGCCGCCATCGCTCGACCCCTGCGTGCCTGCAACAGGCGCCGGCAGCGATTCGCCACTGACCAGCTTGATCAAACTATCCACGCCGGCTGTAATTCCGCCCGCAAAATCGCCCCGCTTGAACAGGGGCGTTACTTGCTCGCGCATAATGCGCCCGGCCAGTATGTCGGGAACCGCTCCTTCCAGACCGTAACCCACCTCGATACGCATATGATGATCATTCTTGGCAATAACAAATAAAATACCGTCGTCAACGTTTTTGCGGCCCAGTTTCCATTGATCGAACACCCGCGTCGCATACGTTTCAACCGACTCTCCACTGGTTGTCGGCACAATCAAAACAGCCACCTGCGCCCCTTTGCGTTGTTCCAGGCCCGCCAATTTTTGTTCAAGACTTTTTTGGGTTGCGGCGTCCAGGGTCTTTGTAAGATCCGTAATCCGCGTCGTCAAAGTCGGCACAGGCGCTTCGGACGCGCCCGCCGCGGGCGCCAGATACGCCAGGCAAAACAGCGTAACCAGGCCCAGCGCGATAGCCGCGCGAACGCGCATCCAGAATAACGCCATGCAAATCAATCCGTTCAACGCGCGCTCCCTACCGTTTTACCGCAGGCGTCGGGATGTCAAACTTGACCTCGGGGTCTTTGGTGATTTGATCCTGCTTGTCCATGCCGTAGTTTTGCATGGTGCGGTAACCAAAAATCTTGGCCGTGATCAGGGTTGGAAACTCGCGCACCACCAGGTTGTACTGTTGCACGGCCTGCACATAGCGTCCACGCTCGGTGGCAATACGATTTTCAGTGCCCTCGAGCTGAGTCATTAAATCAAGGAAAAGGCCATCGCTTTTCAGTTGCGGATAATTTTCAGACACGGCAATCAAGCGCGACAATGCCGACGACAATGCGCTTTGCGCTTGCGCGAATTTGGCCATGGCCGCCGGATCATTCAAATCGTCAGCCGTTATGTGAATGCTGCCCACTTTGGAGCGAGCTTCCGTGACCTGGGTCAGCACAGTACGCTCGTTCACCATATAGGCATTCACCGAACTGACCAACTTGGGCACCAGTTCGGCGCGCCGTTCATATTGATTCAAGGTCTGCGACCAAGCGGCTTTCACTTGTTCATCCAACTGCTGAATCTTGTTATAGCCGCAGCCCGACAACAACAGGGTGACGCAAGACAAGCAAAATATAAGAAATAGTCGTTTCATTCAGGTGAACTCAGTATGGACAACACAAGCATTACAGCAGGTTCGGGGCGCGTTGCCAATAACTTAACTCTAATTGCGTTACACTTATGCGCCGTGTCGAGCCAATCAACACGCGCCCAGCTAGCAATTCCTATGCTTTGCCTGTCGAGCCAATTCGGCTCTTTACTTTTTTCGTCTGCCTAGATTGGTCTCTCTCAACTCGAGCGATAGGCTGTCGCTGGAGTTTTTCTTGACTACATCCCCCTTTGCCGCCCTTGGGCTGGCGGAACCATTATTGCGTGCGATCGCCGATACCGGCTACACCACGCCCACACCCATTCAGGCGCAAGCCATTCCGTACGTGCTCAAAGGCGTTGATTTGCTTGCCGCCGCTCAAACCGGCACAGGCAAAACCGCCGGATTTGCTCTTCCCATCCTGCACTACTTGCTGCAAACGCCTGCCGCCGCCAAGAAATCCGGGCGGCCTCGCTGCCTGATTCTGACCCCCACGCGCGAACTGGCCGCCCAAATTGAAGAATCCGTGCACACCTACGGACAATACACGGCGATACGTTCGCTCGTGGTGTTCGGCGGGGTGAACATCAACCCGCAAATCAGCGCGCTGCGCAAACCCGTCGATATACTGGTGGCCACGCCCGGCCGCTTGCTGGATCACGTTGGGCAAAAAACGCTTGACCTTTCAGGCGTCGAAATACTCGTGCTCGACGAAGCCGACCGCATGCTGGACATGGGCTTCATTCGCGATATCCGGCGAATACTGGCATTCCTTCCAAAGAAACGCCAAAATCTGCTATTTTCGGCCACCTTCTCGGACGAAATCCGCCTGCTCTCCAAAAGTGTGCTCAACGACCCGGTCGAAGTCTCGGTGGCGCGGCGCAACACCGCCTCGGAACTCGTTCATCAAAGCATGGTCATGACCGAGCAGACGCACAAACGCGATCTGCTAAGTTTTATTATTCAAAACAGCGGCTGGCATCAGGTTCTGGTGTTC
>JBDTGB010000017.1:0-1832 GCA_039937635.1 Burkholderiaceae bacterium
GCGTTACAGCCCGGGACTTGGTTCGTCTCGAGACTCTGGGGCGACCCTGGCCGCCCGCCGAGCTCGAAGGAGCATACGAAGGGAACGCCTCATCGCGATCAGGGCTGAAATCCGGGCGGTCCATCAGTCCCGGCGGCTCTTCGCCGCCAGTCAAACGGCCACCAAGCGCGGCCCCAGGCGCCTGCCGCGCCAATTTTGGCGTAGGCGCTGCCACCAGCATTTGCGCCAGCTCTTCGGGCGTAAGCTGCACGCGTTTGGCAAATTCGTGCTCGATCTGAATCCGTAGCGTTGCCTCGGGCAACAGGGCCAACAAAGGTTTCGCCTCGTAAACGCACGCCGCGCGCCCCTCGGCCTCGTTCATGGCGTGGCGCGACGTCAGTTCATCGAGCATGAAACGGGACAAGGGGACGGCTTCGGACGCTGTCGCGCGAAACGCCGCTGCGCCGAGTTCGCGCACATAAGAATCAGGATCGTGCTCGGGCGGCAGGAACAAGAACCGAATCGAAACATCGTCGCGCAGTAATGGCAAACCTATTTGCAACGCCCGCCAAGCTGCCTTGCGGCCGGCGATATCCCCATCAAAGCTGAAAATGATTTTGTCGCTGGTGCGCAACAGCTTCTGGATGTGTTCGGACGTCGTCGCCGTGCCCAGTGTCGCCACCGCATTGGCTACCCCCTGTTGCGCCAGGCTGACAACGTCCATGTACCCCTCAACGACAAGCACATGCCCTTCTGTGCGTATCGCCGAGCGAGCCTCCCACAAACCGTATAGTTCGTGGCCTTTGGAAAAAAGAGACGTTTCAGGCGAATTAAGGTACTTGGGCTCGCCCTTGCCAATGATTCGACCGCCAAAACCGATAAGCCTTCCTCGCGCATTGCGGATCGGAAACATAACACGTTCCCGAAAGCGATCGTAGCGCCTGCCATCCTCGGCTTCGATCACCAGACCCGACTCGATCAGAGTAGGATCTTCGTACTCGGGAAACACCGTCGCCAACCCGCGCCGATCAGCGCCCGCCCAGCCCAAACCGAAGTGCCCGGCTATTTCGCCGCTTAGGCCGCGTTGCTTCAAGTAAGCAATGGCCGCCGGCGATGCCTTCAATTCGCGCACGTAGTGCGCCTGCGCCATATCCAAGATCTGTTCCTGGCGCGAGACTTCCTGCTTGTATCGCTTAGTCGCCGCGCGTTGTTGCGGGCTACGCGGCTCTTCCGGCACCACCATGCCGATGTTTGCCGCAAGAGTGCGCACCGCCTCGGGGAAGCTGGCCCCAGTGTGCTCAATCAGGAACGTGATGGCGCTACCGTGGGCACCGCAACCAAAACAGTGATAGAACTGCTTGGTGGGGCTTACGGTAAACGATGGGCTTTTTTCGTTATGAAATGGGCACAGGCCAATCAGGTTGGCCCCGCCCTTGCGCAACGGCACATATCGTCCGACGACTTCAGCAATATCAACTCGGGCGAGCAAATCCTGAACAAATGGCTCTGGGATCAATGATCAATACATACGTGGAGGCAATTGCTGACTGCGAATACGCTTGTAATGGCGTTTGACGGCCGCAGCGTGCTTGCGCTTGCGCTCGGCGGTGGGTTTTTCATAAAATTCGCGCGAACGCAATTCGGTCAACAGACCATTTTTTTCAATAGTGCGCTTAAAACGCCGCAATGCGGCTTCAAAGGGCTCGTTTTCTTTCAGACGAACGATAGGCATGTAATCTTAAGCCTTGCAAGTGATAAATTAGTGGGTATTAACGACAACCTAAGAGTTTAACACGAAACGACATTCGTGACTAGCTCACGGCTGTTAATAGGTATAGCCCAGGCGTAATATC
>JBDTGB010000018.1:0-3347 GCA_039937635.1 Burkholderiaceae bacterium
GGGCGTTGGATACTTGACGGAGCCTGCTCCTAGTACGAGAGGACCGGAGTGGACGTACCGCTGGTGTATCGGTTGTCATGCCAATGGCATTGCCGAGTAGCTATGTACGGAAGAGATAACCGCTGAAAGCATCTAAGCGGGAAACTCGTCTGAAGATAAGGTATCCCGGGGGCTAGACCCCCCTGAAGGGTCGTCCGAGACCAGGACGTTGATAGGTCGGGTGTGGAAGGGCGGCAATGCCCGTAGCTAACCGATACTAATGGCCCGTGCGGCTTGATCCTATAACCTTGCAGGCTAGGCCCTGGTGCCAACACGCCAGGGCGCGGCCATGAAAAGGTTGCGTGGTTCAAGTGTCGTTCAAAAACAAAAGGCGGTCGACGCGCGCAAGCGTGGCTGATCGCGGTGTGTCGCAATCCACATGATACTGTTGTGCTTCTTGCCCCGATTCGTTTGACGCGGGCGCGCTGGTATGCGCGCTCGCGCTCAAACACCCGTTTACGCTTGACGACCATAGCGAGGTGGCCCCACGCCTTCCCATCCCGAACAGGACCGTGAAACGCCTTTGCGCCGATGATAGTGGACGAACGTCTGTGAAAGTAGGTCATCGTCAAGCTCTTATTTGGTCCCCAACGCCCCCGTGCCTCACCGCCCGGGGGCGTTGCTGTTGCCGAACCCCCCCAGCAACTCCCCACCCTCGTGTGGACCGTTGCGCGCGTGACCGGGGAAGTGGGAATAAGATATGATGCGATTTTATTAACCGCATTGTGCTTAACTCATATTTCACTTCGGACAACAATGAGAAACAATCAAAGCTCGGCGCCCATTTCTCGTTTGGGCGGACATATTCTGGTCGATCAACTTGTCGCTCATGGCGTCAAGCATGTTTTCTGCGTGCCGGGGGAAAGTTACCTGGCGGTGCTTGATGGCTTGTACGATATGGCGATAGACGTCACCGTGTGTCGCCAGGAAGGCGGGGCAGCCATGATGGCGGAAGCACATGGCAAGCTGACCGGCCAGCCTGGCATCTGCATTGTGACCCGGGCTCCCGGGGCGTCCAATGCGCTGGCGGGCATACATATCGCTCATCAGGATTCCACTCCTCTTGTTTTGTTTGTCGGTCAGATCGCGCGCGGCATGCGCGAGCGCGATGCGTTTCAAGAAATGGACTACCGCGCTGTTTTTGGGACGCAAGCCAAGTGGGTCACCGAAATCGATCAGATAGAGCGGATTCCCGAACTGGTTTCCCGGGCGTTTCATGTAGCGACGTCTGGGCGCCCGGGCCCGGTCGTGGTTGCTCTCCCGGAAGATATGCTGGCTGAATACGCCACCGTCGCGGATGCGCCGCATTACCAGGTGGTGGAAACGGCGCCTACCGGTGCGCAGATGACGGCGCTTGCGGACGAACTCGACCGCGCGCACAGGCCGGTGGCTATTTTGGGTGGTTCACGCTGGAGCGAACAGGCTGTCGCCCAGTTTGCGCAATTTGCCGAGCGTGCCCAGTTGCCCGTTGCTGTTCAGTTTAGAAGGCAGATGCTGTTTCCGACCGATCACTCCAACTTTGTGGGCGACGTCGGTTTGGGCAGCAACCCCGAAATGATGCACTACATCAAGGACGCGGACCTGATTCTGCTAGTGGGTGGGCGGATGTCGGATATCGCCAGCCAAAGCTACACGCTGCTTGATATTCCTGTTCCCGCTCAGCGCCTGATCCATGTGTATCCCGATAGCGCCGAGCTTAATCGGGTTTACCGGGCCGACGTCGCAATCAATACCTCGCCGATCTCGTTTGCCAACGCGCTGACAACGGTGAAAACAAGCGCAACGCCCGCCAAGGCGAATCAATTGCAGACGCTTCGCACCAGTTATCTGTCGTGGGCCGACCCCGACCAGATCCAGCACCCTGGGTCGCTGCAAATGGGGCAGGTCATGGCGTACCTGAATTCGCATTTGCCGGCCGACACGATAATGACCAATGGCGCCGGAAATTATGCGACGTGGCTGCATCGTTTTTATGCCTTTAAGCGCTACGGCACCCAGTTGGCGCCGACCTCGGGGTCGATGGGTTATGGCCTGCCCGCAGCCGTGGGCGCCAAACGGCTTTATCCCGACAGAACCGTCGTCTGCTTTGCCGGCGACGGCTGTTTCCTGATGCATGGACAAGAGTTCGCCACCGCCGTGCAGTATCATCTGCCTATTATCGTTGTCGTGATCGACAATGGCATGCTTGGCACGATTCGTATGCATCAGGAACGCCACTATCCGGGCCGTGTGTCGGCTACGTCCTTGCACAATCCTGACTTTTCCGCCTATGCGTTTGCGTTTGGCGGCCACGGAGAGCGTGTGGAAACGACAGAACAATTCGGACCGGCTTTCGAGCGTGCGTTGGCGAGCAAAAAGCCCGCTATCTTGCATTGTCTGATCGATCCAGAAACAATCTCGCCCACGACGACTCTTGAAAAGATTCGCCAGCGAGCCCTTTCGGCAAAGCCCTGAAATGGCGGCGCGGCCGTCTGGATTCGTAAGAAGGTCGTGACTCTTAAGTTGCCTGAGCTTAATGCAACCTTCGCCGCGCGCAAACCCATCAAGATTGCAGCAGGCCTGCCGCCAGCAACAGGCGGTGGGTCTCGAAGATCGGCAGGCCCATGACGCCCGTGTAACTGCCCGAAATGTGCTCGATGAACCGCGCGGCATAGCCTTGTATACCGTAACCGCCCGCCTTGCCCAGTGGTTCGACAGTCTTGCAGTAAGCGTCGATTTCCACCGCGGATAATTTCTTCATGCGCACTGCGGTTACGGATACGTCTTCCAAGAGGCGGCCTTGGTGCGCCAGGGCGATGGCAGTGTGCACAGAGTGGGTTCGGCCCGATAGTCGCCCCAGCATTCGCGTGGCGTCGTCATGATCGGCCGGTTTACCCAAAATATCTCGATCGAGAATAACGGTTGTGTCCGCCGACAGAACAGGCCATTGGGACAGCGACTGAGCAATAATCCATTCGGTGGCGCGTGTGGCTTTGTCTCTGGCGGTGCGGCGCACGTAGCATTCAGGCGTTTCATTTTCCAGGCGTGGTTCATCTGCGCCTGGCGCCGCAGGCACCCGCAGCACCCGATGCAAAACGTTCATTTGTTGCAGTATGTCATGTCGGCGCGGGCTGGCCGATGCCAGATAAATTATTGGTGCGCTCATTTGACCTTAAGAATTTTCATCCCATTGGTGCCGCCGCTATCGCTGTAAAAATCGCCTTTGGTAAGGATGATCCAGTCGCTTTTTTTCAAAAGTCCCTGCTGTTTCAGCTTGTTGATGGCGTTATCGCTGATGGTGGTCGGATCCATGTTCGATGCGTCAAAGG
>JBDTGB010000019.1:0-3410 GCA_039937635.1 Burkholderiaceae bacterium
CGGCGCGATGTGATCTGGCGCTGACCCAAGCTGGTCAAACGCTGGGCGCAGCGAGCCAGATCGCGTTCCAATCGGGCGTGATCGGGCGCGCACCGGGACAACCGGCTTTTCACAAATTCAAAGCGGGTGCGGCGGCGTTCGCCGGGGATCAAAGCCGCCCGCGCAAGGCGATTCATCAGGGAATGCAAACGCTCGCCCTGACGCGCCAGATGCTGTTGCGGGGAAACCAGCAAAGCCACCGCGCGATCCAGACGCAGGCCGGCACGTTCAATCAGCCGTAATTGCCGCGCCGTCAACTCCGCGAAAGCGGATTCAAGTTGCGCCAGACAGGTCTCGCGCGCTTGACAACACAATTCGGCCGCCGCCGTTGGTGTTGGAGCGCGCAGATCGGCGACGAAATCGGCAATCGTGAAGTCTGTTTCGTGCCCCACTCCGCTGATCACAGGGACAGGACTGGCCGCAATGGCGCGCGCCAAATTCTCGTTGTTGAAACTCCATAGATCTTCCAGGCTGCCGCCCCCGCGCACCAGCAGCAAGGTATTTACCTCGGCGCGCTCAAAGGCCTGAAACAACGCCTGCTGAATTTTTCCCGCCGCATCCAGCCCCTGCACCGGAGCGGGATAAATAATGACTCGAACATGAGGAGCCCGGCGCGCCATCACCGAAAGCACATCCCGAAGCGCCGCCGCCGCCAGCGAGGTCACCACGCCCACCGTCCGCGGCACAAGTTTAATGGGCCGCTTTCGGCTCGGATCGAACAAGCCCTCGGCGGCAAGCTTTTCTTTAAGCAATAGAAAGGCCTCGTGCAGATCACCTTGCCCAGCGCGTCGAAGCCGGTCAACCTGCAGTTGATAATCGCCGCGCGGTTCGTACAGGGTTACGTTGGCCCGAAATTCGAATCGCTCGCCCGCCTTGGGTATAAATCCGACCGATTGCGCACGGCCGCGAAACATTACGGCTCGCACTGCGGCGCGTTCGTCCTTGATAGTGAAATACCAGTGACCGGACGCCGCCTGCGTAAAGTTCGACACCTCGCCTCGAACCCATACCTGGGAAAAGTGCCCTTCGAGCAGTGCGCCCACCTGGCGATTCAACTGCGCCACCGACAAAACGAGGCCGTTACCGGACTCAAAACCTTCTAAAACCATCGCTCACGCCCCAATTAAGCAGAACTCTGTCCACAGAGGAACTTGCTGCGCCAAACCATTGAACTATCAGCCCAATTCCGGGCAAAGATGAAATAATACTTTAAGTTAGCATTCTAACTAATTGATAAATAACACTATATTAACAATTTTATTAATGAGCTTAAATTATCCACTGAACCGCCAGGCCTATTAAACACGGCCTGCCCCACAAGTTGTGCACACAATTATCCACAGATTCTGTGGATACCGCCTCAATAGCAAGACGCCAAGCGCCCACAGTGGGTTTTTTGAGCATGCGCGGTCATTTTCAGACCTTGAAAACCGCAAACGCGCACCGTTCAACGCCGTCGGTCGCTACGTATGGCGTAAGCCATAAGCAGCAACCACATTGCGGCGCCAAACGGCTCCGACCGAGATTACAAGCGGTTGACGGACATAAGCGCGACATTAAACAAGAACAGTTTGTCCGGGAACACGGGCTTGCCCTTAAAATAGCGCCTTGCAACTTATTATTTTATCCGGCGGAGACGATATTGCTTGAGATCATTGACGCGGCAGGATGGCCTATCTGGCTGCTGCTGGCAACTTCGGTGTTGGGTTTGGCGCTGATTATCGAGCGATTCCTGTCGTTGCGGCGAAAACTGATTCTGCCCGCAAATCTATCCGTCCAGGTTGCAGATTTGATCCAGCGCAACCAGCAAACTCCGGAATCCATGGACCGGCTGGCCGAGAGCTCGCCACTCGGGCGCATATTGGCGGAAGTGCTCGTCAATAGGGCCGAGAGCAACGCCTACCGCGTTGCCGCCATTGAAGACGTTGGCAAAGATGTAGGGCACCAGCTAAACCGCTACCTGCCCGCTCTGGCGACCATTGCCGTTCTAGGCCCGCTGATGGGCTTATTTGGCACCGTCATCGGAATGATCGAGATCTTCGCTTCGTATACGCCAACCGGCGGCGATCCGGCGCAATTGGCCCGCGGTATTTCAATTGCCTTGTATAACACGGCGTTCGGCATCATCATCGCCATTCCAGCTTTGATTTTCCATCGTTACTTTCGATCAAGAGTCGACTATTACCTGCTGCGGATGGAACGCGAGGCCAATGCCCTGAACCGCCTCATTAACCGAGGGACGCTGCGTTGAATTTTCACAGAAGACTCGCCGTCGATGAGCCCGAGATCAACCTGATCCCGCTCATCGATGTGCTTCTCGTTATTTTGATTTTCCTTGCCGTGACCACCTCGTTCACGCGGCTGAACCAGCTCAAAGTGGCGCTTCCGCAAGCAAGCGCCGACGCGGTGGACACGACGGCGATCAACGTCGCCGTGAGCCAGGACGGTCTATATGCCATTAACGGATTGCTGCTCCCGGGCAGGGACGTTCAAGAGATCGCCCAGGCGTTGCGAACCGCGGTCGACGATAAAGAGGACCCGGTTCTGGTCATCAACGCGGACGCGCAAAGCACACACCAGGCGGTGGTTCGCGTTATGCAGGCGGCACGAATGGCGGGCATCAGCCGGGTCAATTTTGCCACTGAAAGCTCGCCGTGAACGCACCCGGTTTTCTCATTCGCCAGATCCAGACGGTATGGCAACACAAAGGCATTGTCAGCACCATGCTGCTGCCCTTATCGTGGCTTGCGCGCTGGGCCATCGCCCGCAAAAAGGACCAATATCAACGTGGCCGGCGCACGACCACTCAAAGCTCGCGCCCGGTGCTGGTAGTCGGCAACCTCTACATCGGAGGGACCGGCAAAACGCCTGTTGTCATCGCCCTGGCGCAAGCCTTGAAGGCGCGCGGCTGGCAGCCGGGCGTCATTAGCCGCGGCTACGGGGTGGCTATCGGCAAACGGGCCAAAGCCGGCCGTGGCGACCTGAACCCCGCCGAATTCGGCGACGAACCCGCGCTCATTGCGCGACTGGCCCAAGTTCCAGTGGCCATTCATCCGCAGCGCGCTTTGGCCCTGCGCGAACTCGAACGGGCCTACCCCGATGTGGATGTTGTCATTTCCGATGATGGCCTGCAACATCGGGCGCTGGGCCGCGATATTGAATTTGTGGTGCAAGACGATCGCGGCGTGGGCAATGGGCGCGTGCTGCCGGCGGGTCCTTTGCGCGAACCCGCCGATAAATTGCAAGACGTCGACTACGTGGTCACCAATCTGGGCACAGATCAGACAGCACCGGAACGCTTGCCGACCAAGGCCCGACAATTAAGCCTAAGACTAAATCCAGCACAAGTTATCCAGGTGCATACGCAAACC
>JBDTGB010000020.1:0-3075 GCA_039937635.1 Burkholderiaceae bacterium
CGCTGACGGCGGCGTTGATGTGGGTGTTTCCCAATCTGTCATAGACGCGTTTAGGCCGCCGGACCGGGAGTCGGGCCCTGTTCATCGCTGCGGCTGACCCGGGTGGACGGGAATTCAAGGGAAAAAAGACTACCTGCGCCTAACCGGCTGCGAATACTAATTTCGGCGTTGTGACGCATGGCAACATGCTTGACGATGGCCAGGCCCAGGCCGGTTCCACCTGTGGCGCGCGAACGGCCGCGATCGACGCGATAGAATCGTTCGGTCAGTCTGGGAATGTCGTGCGACGCGATGCCAATGCCCGTATCCTGGACTGAAAAACAGGCTCCGCCCGATTCGTCGCCATACCAACTGATAGTAATCGTTCCCCCGGCGGGCGTGTAGTTTGCCGCGTTGGTCAACAGATTCGAGACCGCCGAGGCAAGCTCTGTTTCGATCCCGTCGATGCAAAGCGCGTCGTCAATGTTTTCGACGAAAATGTGCTGGTTCCTGGACAACATTCTGGCTTGCTGCGTCGAGCCGCGAATGACCGCGCCCAACCGTACTGGTTGGCCTTGCGTGGCAGGAGAGGCCTCGAGCGTGGATAGGGTCAACAGGTCGGCCACAATAGCCTGCATGCGTTGCGCCTGCTCGATCATCAGTGTTTGGTAGTGTGTTCGTTGGTCCTCGCTTAGCGAGTTGGCGGGCATGTCGCGCAGTGTTTCCAGGAACCCCGATAAGATGGTGAGCGGCGTACGCAGCTCGTGGGAAACGTTGGCGACGAAGTCCTTGCGTGTGGTTTCCAGGGTTTCGATCTGGGTGACGTCTCGTGTAACGACCAGAAATTGGTTGGCCCCGTAGGGCGTTAATTGCGCCAGCAAAAATTTTCCGCGTCCGTCCTGGTTCAGGTTTAGCAGCACAGGGCTGGGCCAACTGGCCTGTTTTGCGTGGCGCGCGAATTCAGGGGCGCGCAAGATATTAAAGATGCTGTGGCCGTAATCGGCGTCGGGGTTCAGGCCAATGTGTTCACAGGCCATCGGGTTGCACCAGGTCACTTCCATAGCTTCGTTAAGCGTGATGACCCCGTCCGGAAGGGCTTCCGCCGCCAACAAGATGCTGTCGGCATTACGGCCAAGCGACTCGATATCCTGTCTGTTTTTACGCAACTTTCGATAAATGGTCGCCAGGATGTCATCCCACGGCCCGACCGATGGCGGCGGCGGGCTGTCGATATTTTTAACCCATTTTGAAATGCGCGAAAGCTGGACGCCGCTGACGAGAATCATGGCGATCAGTCCAAGCGAAAAGAGTGACCAGCCCAGCCGGGTGTCGATCCACGAGCCGCAAAGCCACCCCAGTGCGCCCCATAAGACGATCGAAAATAAGGTTTTAACCATCTTGATATTGTCTCAGGTCTTGGCTGTGAACTGATATCCCGCGCCGCGCACGGTTTCGATGTGAGCGTCGTGCTGGCTGGATTGGAGGGCCTTGCGCAGGCGTCGAATATGCACGTCGACGGTGCGTTCTTCCACGAAAACATGGTCGCCCCATACCTGATCGAGTAATTGGGCGCGGGAAAAAACGCGATCCGGATGGGTCATGAAAAAGTGCAGCAGGCGAAATTCAGTGGGCCCTACAATCAGCGCCATGTCACGGCCGGTGACACGATGGCTGGCCGGGTCCAGAACGAGCGTGCCGACCGCGACGGTGTCATCGGTCAGTTGCGGAGACCTTCGGCGCAACACCGCTTTGATTCGCGCGACGAGCTCTTTGGGTGAAAACGGTTTGGTGATGTAGTCGTCTGCGCCGGCCTCGAGGCCATCCAGCTTGTCGCGCTCGGCGCCCTTGGCTGTAAGCATGATGATGGGCACATGCCGGGTTCGTTCCTGAGCACGCAGTTTTTTTGCCAGGACAATCCCCGGCGCGCCGGGCAGCATCCAGTCCAGCAAAATCAGATCGGGCAATTCCGCCGCGATTATCAGTTGCGCCTGCTCGGCGCTTGACGCTTGCGTTACTCTATAGCCGGCAAAGGTCAGATTGACCGAAATCAGTTCCTGGATGTTCGGCTCGTCTTCGATAACGAGAATAGTTGTGCTCATTAGAGTCGGAAAATAGTTTAAAGTGGTTTGGGCAAGGCAGACGCGATACTATGTTGTTAATGTTTCAGAATTATGAAAAGCGCGACAAAACTGTCATTAACTATGCAAAATAACCCAACGGACTCTGATCCTTCTGTTTCCCCCGCCACGACCCATTTTGGCTACAAAACGGTGGCTGAAGCCGAAAAAGCCGGCAAGGTGGCGGAAGTCTTTCATTCGGTGGCAAACCGCTACGACATTATGAATGATTTGATGTCAATGGGGTTGCATCGTGTGTGGAAGGCATTTACGATTGGGCGCGCCGATGTGCGCACCGGCATGAAGGTGCTGGATATCGCGGGGGGCACGGGCGATCTGGCGCTAGCCTTTGCCAAACGCGCCGGGCCGTCGGGCGAAGTCTGGCTTACCGATATTAACGACTCCATGTTGCGAGTCGGGCGCGATCGTCTGATGGACAAAGGCTTGCTGGTTCCAACGGCGGTTTGCGATGCTGAAAAATTGCCGTTTTCAGATGGCTATTTTGACCGGGTCAGTGTGGCCTTTGGATTACGCAACATGACGCATAAAGATCGGGCATTGTCAGAAATGAGGCGCGTCTTGAAACCGGGCGGGAAACTGTTGGTGCTGGAATTTTCACGTGTGGCAAAGCCGTTGGCGCCCGCTTATGATTGGTATTCTTTTCATATCTTGCCGTGGCTTGGAAAAAAAATAGCAAAAGACGAGGAAAGCTATCGGTACCTGGCGGAATCCATTCGCATGCATCCCGATCAGGAAACTCTGGCGGCGATGTTAAGCGCGGCCGGGCTATCGCGCGTGCGATTTTTCAATTTAAGCGCCGGTGTCGTGGCGTTGCACGAAGGTGTGAATCTGGGGTAGGTCGTGAATCCGCGGTAGGCTCCACGCGGTGTTATTGCCAGCAAGACATCCACGGGCAGGCAGGCGCCCTATTTATGTGATAATGTTCAGCTTCGAGTCAGTTTCTGGTGTATTCTTGTTT
>JBDTGB010000021.1:0-2270 GCA_039937635.1 Burkholderiaceae bacterium
GGTCGCTCCAAGCGCAATGTGATCCTGCTGGTTCTGGTGCTGTTGTGTCTGTTGCCGCTGGTCGTCAACGACTATCAGCAGTTTGTCGCCAATACGATGCTGGTGTATTGCCTGGTTGCGATCGCCCTGAACATTGTGCTGGGTTATCTGGGCCAATTGGCGTTCGCCAATGCCGCATTCTTTGGCATCGGCGCCTATGCGGCGGGACTGTCCATGGTGCATCTGGGCGCGCCCTTTCCGGTGGCCATGGTGCTGGGCGCGGCGTGCGGCGGCCTGGCTGGGGTTGTCGTAGGCTTGCCCGCATTACGCGTGCGCGGTTACTACCTGGCCATCATCACGTTGGCATTTGGCGAGCTGATGCGCTGGGTTTATGTGCATCAGGATAAATTCACGTTTGGTTCGGGCGGGTTTACCGTCCCGCCCATCACCTTTTTTGGCCCATCGCTGTCAGAGTCGGGCAAATACTATTTGTTTCTGGCTATTGTGGCCATCAGCGTTGGTGCAACCTCTTTGCTGCTGCGATCGCGCTACGGCCGTGCATTTGTGGCCGTTCGGAATAACGAATTGGCCGCCGCATCGCTGGGCATTAACGTGAATCGCACCAAGGTAATCGCCTTCGCATGGAGCGGCCTGATCGCCGGCCTGGCAGGCGCTCTGTACGCCGCGTTGAACGGCCGGGTTTCGCCCGATACGTTCGGCATATCGCAAATGTTGATGCACTTCGCCATTGTGATGATTGGCGGCCTGGGCAGCCTGATCGGGTCGATCATCGGCGCGGTGTTGTTAACCGGATTGCCAGAGCTGTTGCGTAACTTCCCGGGCCTGGAAGAAATCGTCTTCAGCCTTTTGCTGATCATTGTGCTGTTCCTGATGCCCAAAGGCATTAGCGGCTTTCTTGTGGGGCACGTGCCGTTGCTGCGCGAACGCTTGTATCGGGAGAAGGACAATGCTTGAAATCCGCAACCTGACAGTCAAGTTTGCCGGCCTGACCGCGGTGGACGACTTATCGTTCAGCGTCCAGGCAGGTGAAATATTCACCTTGATGGGGCCCAACGGCGCAGGCAAGACAACCGCATTCAACGCGATCGGCGGTTTTGTGGGGGCAGCGGCGGGGCAGGTGTTGTTTAACGACAAGAACATTAGCGGCATCGCGCCTGAACAAGTCGCGGCTCTGGGCATTCGGCGCACGTTCCAGAACAATGGAATTTTGCGTGAAATGACGGTACTGGAAAATGTGCTGGCCGGACTGGAGCTTTCCACCGCCAGCTCGTTCTGGGGCTGCGTTACGGGGTGGCCAAGCTCTACGAAGGCCGAACGCGGCGCGGTTCGGCTTTCGCGTGAAATACTCCAGGAAATGGAGATCGCCGACCTGGCCGACCGAACCGCTGGCGATTTGTCTTTTGGCCAGCAGCGTTTGGTGGAAATCTCCCGCGCCATGGTGGCCGGCGCAAAACTGATTATGCTCGACGAACCCGCGGTGGGATTATCGCCGGGCGAACGCTTGCATTTGGGTCAGGTGCTGCGGCAAATGTCGGCAAACGGCATGGCGATATTGCTGGTCGAACACGTCCAGGATCTGGTGATGGCGGTGTCCGACCAGGTTCTGGTGCTTAATTACGGCAAAAAAATTGCGCAATGCCCGCCGGACGAAATACGTCAAAATAAAGACGTTCTGGAGGCATATCTTGGCTATGCTTGATCCCGTACTTCGAATTTCCGATCTTGACGTCAGTTACGGCAAGATTCCAGCTCTTGTCGATATCGATATTGAGCTGTTCCGGGGAGAAGCCGTCGGCTTGCTGGGCGCCAACGGCGCCGGCAAAACCACGTTATTGAATACCTTGTCCGGCTTTTTGCGTCCGACTGCCGGAGCGATAGAACTGTTCGGCGACGCCATTGATCGTTGCCAGCCGCACGATATCGTGCGTCGAGGCTTGTCGCATTTATCCCAGGAACGCGACTTGTTTGGCGACCTAACCGTGCTGGATAACTTGCGGTTGGGCTCATTGGCCCGCGCCTCCATGTCGTTCGATCGCAACGCCGAGCGTGTGTTTCACTATTTTCCGCGCCTGAAGGAACGCGCCACCCAGTACGCCGCAACCATGTCGGGCGGCGAACAACAAATGCTGGCCATCGGGCGGGCCTTGATGGCCGAGCCTAAAGTCTTGTTATTTGATGAGCCCTCGGCGGGCCTCTCGCCATTATTTGTGCAAGAGATCGGCGCCATGATGCAGGGCTTGCGCAAAGAAGGCGAAATCACCATGATATTG
>JBDTGB010000022.1:0-3339 GCA_039937635.1 Burkholderiaceae bacterium
CTCGCAAACGCACGCGCGACTCGCTGGCGCATCAGTTGTGCGAGCCCTGTCCAACGTGCCAAACGCGCGGCAGCGTGCGCACTCCGCGTACGCTTTGCTACGAAATATTGCGCGAGATTCTGCGCGAATCGCGCCAATTCAGCCCAAAGGAATTTCGAATTCTGGCTTCACAGGCCGTTGTGGACCTGTTCCTGGAAGAGGAAAGCTCCCATTTGGCGCTGCTCGGCGATTTCATCGGTAAGCCGATTTCACTGGAAGTTGAAAGCGCCTATTCACAAGAACAATACGACATCGTACTGATTTGAACACGCCCCCTAGCCACACACTTCAGGGTGGGTAATCGCATTAAAAACGCGCTGAATCTGCTTATCGACGCCCGCGTAATAGCTATACGCCTGCGCCTTGACCGGACGACCCTCCAACAGAACCAGGTCGACCACGATAGTGTGCTTGGGCCCGCCTTCTTCGGTCAACTTCTGCGTGACGGAAGCGTAACTGGCGTTACGGGAATCGGCGCTAAACACCGGACCCGAACCACACGCCGCTTTGTGCCTGAATAGCGCCATTTGTATTTGCGCAAAGCTAAGCGGAATCCGCTGCTCGGCACGCAACAAATCAGGCGTGCGCACGCTGTCAGGCTGATCATTTTGCGGCACAATGCCACAGCCAGCCAGCAGAAATACGCTAAACAGCAACCCTGGTTTTTTCATTAACGCCCTTTTATTATTGCGCTGATGCGCCGTCCCGGAATTGCATGCGGTAAAGCGACGCATATACGCCGTCTCTGGCCAGCAAATCTTCGTGACATCCCTGCTCCACAATTTCCCCCGCATCCAGCACAATGATTTTATCGGCATTTTGCACTGTCGACAGACGATGCGCAATGACGAGCGTCGTACGCCCCGCCATCAGAGTTTCAAGCGACGCCTGCACCTGCCGCTCGGACTCGTTATCGAGCGCCGAGGTGGCTTCATCCAGTATAAGTATGGGCGCATCCTTGATCAATGCGCGGGCAATCGCCAGCCTCTGGCGCTGTCCTCCGGAAAGCTTGCTGGCATTTTCACCAACTGCAGTGTTGATGCCATCGGGCAACTGCGCCACAAAGATGTGTAAATTGGCCGCCTTCAGAGCGCTGTGAATCTGCGCGTCGCTGGCGCCGTCCAAGGCGCCATAGCTCACATTCTCGGCGATAGTGCCGTCAAACAGCAACACATCCTGACTGACCAACGACAACTGGGCGCGCAAACTCGCCAAGGTAAGCTGGCGAACATCGATCCCGTCGACAAGCACTTCACCTCCGGTTGGCGTAATAAATCGGGGTAGCATATTAACCAACGTCGTCTTGCCGCTGCCAGAACGCCCCACCAGGGCCACTGTTTCGCCCGGCTCAACCACAAAGGAAACATCCGAAATTGTGTCGGATTGCGCGTCAACGAACCGATGGACAATATGTTTGAATTCAACCCGCCCCTGAGCGGGCCCGTCGAAGACCAGGGAGCCCGTATCTTTTTCAGGCTTCTGATCAATCAAGGTAAAAACACTCTCGGCTGAAACCAGCATGCGCTGCATAGCTCCGGCAATATTGGTCAAGCGCTTGATCGGGTCGAAGATCTGCCCCAATGCGGCCATGAAAGCGGCAAAGCTGCCCACCGTAAGCCCATGAGTATTGGCCTGATACAGCGCAACCGCGATGACCACCGCCACGGATATCGCGATAAAAAACTGTGTCAGGGGTGACATCGCCACATCGGCTATTGCCGCACGCATGGCAAATCGCCGCAAGCGCCCGTTCACATATTGGAAGCGATTCGATTCCCGCTTGTAGCCGCCAAACAACTTGACGACCCGCTGCCCGTCAATGCTTTCGCCCACGACACGCGTCAACTCGGCATTCATATTGACCGTATCGCGATTGATGCGCCGCAGACGTTTGACGAATATACGCGAAACCAGCACCGTAAGCGGCAACATGACCAGCACGATCAAAGTCAGTTGCCACGACATGTATAACAGCACGCTTAACAGAGCGACGACGATCAGGCTTTCGCGCACGACGACTGTAATGACCTCGGTGGCCAACTGCGTAACGGTGCCCGCATCAATAGTGAATCGATTCAGCAGGCGTCCCGTGTCGCCGCGCTTGAACTCCTCGTCGGGCAATCCGAGCAGACGCTCGAACATTTCTCTACGCATGCCGAGCAACATATTATTGGCGATCCAGGCAAGCAAATAGCCGCTGGCAAACGTGCACGCTCCACGCAGGAAGATCAAACCCACCACGGCCAGGGGAATCGACCATATGTACGAGGGTTTAGCCCCCGTGAATCCCTGATCCAACAAAGGCTTCATCATAATGGCCAAGGTCGGCTGCGTCGCCGCCGACAGGCTGACCAACAAAGTGGCCAGAACAGCCGCCTTCCAATAAGGTCTAAGCCGCGAGTATATTCGCCGCCAAATATCAAACGAGACGGGCTCGGAGCGCGAGGGCTGGGGCGGTGAGGCTGAATTCAAAAATAAGCTCGCTTTATACGAAAGAGTGGGACATTTTAACGTTGTTCAAAACCCGATGATAATAAGCGTAGTTCATAATATCGTGCTTATGCCCCCCTCTTTATCAATGCCGCCCGTTTATGTGCGCCTTCCCAATTGGGTCGGAGACGTCTGCATGAGCCTGCCCAGCCTGCAGGCTGTGCTCGATACCGGCTCGCCGGTGGTCGCGTGCGCCAGACCTTGGGCGCGCGACCTGCTGGCAGGGTTCCGTCTGGATGGTTTCGTCGCGATGAAGGGGCACTGGCGCCAGGACCGCGCGGCGGTCAGCGCCTATAAAAAACAGGCGCGGCACATCCACGCAAAAGGGCTGTTGCTACCCGATTCACTGTCCAGCGCACTGGTTTTCAAATTCGCTGGAGTGCCAAGCGCGGGATATCGCGACGATGGCCGCAGCCTGATTTTGCGCTGGCCTATCAACAAGCCGGATGCCCGCCTACACGCCGTGCAGTCCTGGCGTCACCTTACCTGCACAGCCCTGAGCCGTTGGAACCTGCCCGCGCCACCCGAGCTATCGGCCAAGGGGCTGGGGCTGAAACTGACGCAGAAACACCACGTTCAAGCCTTGGAAACCCTAAACAACGCAGGACTGAAAGCCGGGCAATTCATCCTTATAGCGCCTACGGCGACTGGCTTGCACCATGGCAAAGCCAAGGTCTGGCCGCATTTTGATCAATTGACGCGCTCATTGCAAAACCGCGGACGCACCGTTGTCATGTGTCCGCCGCCGTCTGAAATAACGCAGGCAAAACAAAACGCGCCCACGGCGCTGGTTTTGGCGCCCGTGGATCT
>JBDTGB010000023.1:0-6517 GCA_039937635.1 Burkholderiaceae bacterium
GTGGGATTTTCTGAAAAGAAATACGGCGCGCTGGTGGCTCGGCAATAATCCTCTCCCCGATGAAGGTCTTTTTATGCTTACTCAAGTTGAACTCAAACAGAACGTCGCGCGGGCCGTGCTGGATTATGTTTTGCCGCGCATCAAGCCCGATGTCATTCTTGGAGTGGGCACAGGCTCTACAGTTGACCTGTTCATTGACGCGCTGGCGGCGCACAAACACCGGTTTTTGGGCGCCACGTCCAGTTCGGAACGCAGTTCCGCGCATTTGACGTCGCGGGGGATCAAGGTTTTCGACCTGAACCGGGTTGAAAGCATGCCCATGTATGTGGACGGAGCCGACGAAATTGACCACGATTTGAATATGACGAAAGGTGGCGGCGGCGCTCTGACGCGCGAAAAAATCGTCGCTTCGGTGGCGGAAAAATTCATTTGTATCGCCGATGAATCCAAGTTGGTCGACTGTCTGGGCCGGTTTCCGCTGCCTGTTGAAGTCATTCCGATGGCGCGCGCTGTTGTCGCGCGCCGGCTGACCCAACTTGGCGCGGTGGTCACATTGCGTGAAGGATTTGTCACCGATAACGGATGTCAGATCCTGGATGCGGCGGGCATGCGTATTACCGCTCCTGCTGAACTAGAGGCTGAGATCAGCGCCATACCCGGCGTTTTGACCTGCGGCCTGTTTGCCATGGCCGGGGCCGATGTTGCTTTGCTGGCGACTCAGGGTGGAATAAAAGAGCTGTACCGCGCGCCGTCATGATATTGTCATAAATAATATCTATACTTCTTAACCTTGGTACGCAGAGTCTGCGCTGTTTGAATTTTATTTACTCCGGTGATGACGAAAGGCTGATATGTCCGAGCATACTAACAAGCAATTTCATTCTGATCTTGAGACGACCCGCTCCCTTTTCCTGCAAATGGGAGGGTTGGTCGAGGCCATGGTTCAAGGTGGCATGCAGGTTCTGGCAACGGGCGATTTAAGCCTTGTCGACCAGGTGCGGGAGCGCGAAAAGGAAGTCAACAGGCTTGAAGTTGAAATTGACGAGCTTATCGGCATGCTGATTGCCCGTCATCAGCCGACCGCTATTGACCTGCGTCTGTTGCTATCGGTTTCAAAAATGCTGACCGATATGGAACGTTGCGGCGACGAGGCCGAGAAGATTGCCAAAGTGGCGCGCCGCCTGTACGAGTCGGAAACGCCTTATGTGCCGGTGATCGAACTTAGCCACATGGCAAATTGCGTGACCGCGATGATTCGCGATTCGCTGGATGCGTTTGCGCGCAAAGACCCTCTGCATGCCGCTAAAGTGGTGCGCAACGACAAAGAAGTCGATATGGAATGGAAGGGATCCTTGCGCCATATCATTACGTACATGATCGAGGATCCCCGAACGATCTCCCGCTCGATTGATCTGATCTTTATTGCGCGCTCTCTTGAACGCATCGGCGATCATGCCAAAAACATGGCGGAACGCGTTATTTACATGGTGCGCGGCGACGATGTCCGTCATACTGGCGTTAAAAACACCGAGCGCATGGCGCGCGGCGAGTTGCCCGACGAGGAAAACGAGATCTAATTCCGTTTCAAATCATTCGTGCACTTTGTCAGCTTCGCTTGCGCGTTCACGAATGATTTGAAACGGAATAATATTCGTCGCGTTTAACTGTATCGGGTTAGTCGGTGGGTGGTGTAAAGCCGTCGGCCTCGATGTCGCCGTCTTCGAACAGGAAGCGTTCCATTTGCCGCACAAGGTATTTGCGCGCGTGAATGTCAGCCAGATTAAGATGGTTTTCGTTAATCAGGCGCGTTTGCGTGGCGATCCATTGCGCCCAGGCTTCTTTGGAAATGTGCTGCCAGATACGCGTACCGAGCTCGCCGGGGTAAGGCGGGAATTCCATGCCTTCGGCATCGCGCTTAAGCTTCATGCACTGAATCATGCGTGTCATGTGGGCCCTTTATAACTTTTTGATGAAGATCAGGCTGTTTCGCGATCGATTGTAATGGGCCTGCCGCTCTTTGGGCAGATCAGAAATGCCGCCTTGTGCGAAACCCCGTTTGATGAACCAGTGCGAGGTTCGCGTGGTCAGCACGAATAATCGCTTTGCCCCCATCGCGCGCGCCTTGGATTCTGTGTGGCGCAGCAGCATTTCACCTTCGCCCGATCCCTGCCATTCCGGGTGGACAATCAGGCAAGCCATTTCGGCCATGTGTTCGTCCAAGTACGGCATAAGCGCCACGCAACCGTAAATGACGCCGTCGTGCTCCAGCACGGTGAATTTTTCGACGTCGCGTTCAACAACCGAACGGCCGCGCGGCACAAGCGTGCCGTCGGCTTCCAGCGGATCGGTAAGCTGCACAATGGCGCCGATATCGTCGATAGTTGCCCGACGCAGATCGTCAAGCGTGTCTTCAACCACCATGGTGCCCACGCCGTCGTGCGTGAAAATTTCGAGCAAGACGCTGCCGTCCAGAGTGTAGGGGATCAAATGCGCCCGGGCCACGCCGCGTTTGACGGCTAGCGAAGCCTGAGTCAAAAATGACGCGGTGTCCTCGTCTAGCGTTCCCGCCGCGATCAGGGCGTCGGCATCTTCGCGAGCCAGTTCAGTATCGATGGTTCCGTCGGGATTGCGCACGGTCCGGTCCTGCGTTAGAAAGATCAGCTTTTCAGCGCGCAGCGCGACGGCCGCGCTGGTGGCCAGGTCTTCCATGGCCAGATTGAAGGCTTCACCCGTGGGTGAAAAGCCCAGTGGCGAAAGTAATACAATCGCGCTTTGGTTAATGATGTTTCTAATGGCGTCGAGGTCCAGCTTGCGCACCGCTCCCGAATGTTTATAGTCAATGCCGTCGATGATGCCGACAGGGCGCGCAGTGACGAAATTGCCCGAAATAACACGAATTTGGGCGTGCGACATGGGCGTGTTGGGCAGACCCTGACTGAAGGCTGCTTCGATATCAAGCCGAATTTCGCCAGCGGCCTCTTTGGCGCATTCCAGTGCTTCGGCGCTGGTGGGTTCGGTGCTGCGCCCAAACTGATTTTGGTAGCCCTTTAGTCGAAGCTGTTCATTGACCTGCGGGCGCGAGCCATGCACGAGCACCAACCTGACGCCCAAGGCCGATAGCAGCGACAAATCCTGCACAAGCGCGTTCAACGCGCCATCGCTGACGAGTTCGCCGCCAAACGCGACAATGAATGTCTTGCCTCGGAAATCGTGCACGTAAGGCGCTACCTCGCGGAACCAGCGCACAAACTGGGCCGGCGCGAATTCGGGAGCATCTTGAGCGGATAGAGTTTCTATGTCGTCGGTGACCATGGCTTGTAGTGTAGTTGGGAAATAGGGAATTCACCCCAGAGCGAAATTATAATAACCAGTCGCCCTTTAAAATCAGTTTTTTGCACGAGACCGTTAATTTGTCTGTAAAACCACGCGCGATTTCCTCTTCTGGCCCGGCGCCCGTCCGGCGCCCGCCCGTTATCGAGTACCCCGAAGACTTGCCCGTCAGCGGCCGCCGGGAAGACATTGCCGCGGCGATACAGGCGCATCAGGTTGTGATCGTTTGTGGTGAAACGGGCTCGGGCAAAACAACTCAGATCCCGAAAATTTGTCTTGAAATGGGTCGCGGCCTGGAGAAGATGATTGGTCATACCCAGCCGCGGCGCTTGGCAGCCACATCGGTGGCGCGCCGCATCGCGGAAGAACTCAAGACCGAGCTGGGCGACTGGGTTGGGTATCAGATTCGGTTTAGCGATCGCACCGGCCCCAAGACAGCCATTAAGCTGATGACGGATGGCATTTTGCTGGCTGAGTCCCAGCGTGATCCGTTGTTGCGGCGTTACGACACGATTATTATCGATGAAGCCCACGAACGCAGTTTGAACATCGATTTCTTGCTTGGCTTTTTAAAGCAACTGTTGCCCAGGCGTCGTGATTTGAAAGTTGTCATCACATCGGCAACGATCGACGCCAATCGTTTCGCCGAGCACTTTTCGCAAAATGGCGTGCGCGCGCCGGTTATTGAAGTGTCGGGGCGTCTGTACCCAGTTGACATTATTTATCGTCCCGTGGCGCAAGAGCGCGATGCGGCCGATGCGTCTGCCGGCGTGCCGCATTCCAGCGGCGACGAAGAGCGCGATCTGGTCGATGCGGTCGTTGACGGCGTGGCTGAATGCGCCCGCCACGGCACAGGCGATGTACTGGTCTTTTTGCCGGGCGAGCGCGAAATTCGCGAAGTTGCCGAGGCTTTGCGCAAAGATCATCCGCCTGATGTGGGTATATTGCCTCTTTATGCGCGCCTGTCGCAGGCCGAGCAGGAACGCATATTTAAACCCAGAGGCAACGCGCGCCGAATCGTGCTGGCCACTAATGTGGCTGAAACATCGCTGACTGTGCCGGGTATCCGCTACGTGGTGGATAGCGGGCTGGCGCGGGTCAAGCGGTATTCCTGGCGCAATAAAGTCGAACAACTGCACGTTGAGCCCATCAGCCAGGCGTCGGCCAATCAGCGCTCGGGGCGTTGCGGCCGAATGGGACCGGGCATTTGCATTCGTTTGTACGATGAGGCGGATTACAAGACCCGCGCGCCGTTCACCGATCCCGAGGTGCTGCGTTCGTCGCTGGCCTCTGTCATTTTGCGTATGAAGGCGCTGCGGCTGGCCGATATCGAGGCCTTTCCGTTTGTCGATGCACCGTCGGGGCGCGCCATTGCCGACGGATATCACTTATTGCAGGAATTGGGCGCGCTGGACGATGCCAATCAATTGACTGAAATAGGCGCCACGCTTGCGCGTCTACCGGTTGACCCGCGCTTGGCGCGCATGATTCTCGCCAGCAACGATGAGCAGTGCCTGGCGGAGATGCTCATTATTGCTTCCGCCTTGTCGGTGCGCGATCCCCGCGACCGGCCCATGAGCGAACGTGAGGCTTCCGACGCGGCGCACGCGAAGTTTGGCGATGACCGATCCGAATTTTTGTCCTATCTCAAGTTGTGGCGCTGGTATGGCGAGCAAGTGGCTCACAAAGCTTCCCAGAGCAAGTTGGTTGCCTTGTTGCGCAAGAATTTTCTTTCGCCCATGCGCTTGCGCGAATGGCGCGACGTGCACACCCAGTTGGCGGCTTTGGTCGGCGAACAGGGCTGGCGCGTTAATACGCTGGACGCCACCTACGAGCAAACCCATAAGGCCTTGCTCGCAGGCTTACTTGGCAACATAGGCTTGAAAAGCGAGGAATCGGGTGGTTATCAGGGCGCGCGCGACATTCGCTTTCAGATTCATCCTGGGTCGCATCTGGCGAAGAAAGCCGGACGCTGGATTGTCGCGGCTGAACTCGTCGACACAACGCGCCTGTATGCCCGCTGCATCGCAAAGATCGACCCGATCTGGCTTGAAAACGTGGGAGCGCATCTGATTCATCGCACCTGGTCAGACCCGCGCTGGGAGAAAAAAGCAGGTCAGGTTGTGGCCAACGAACGCGCCACCTTGTACGGCTTGCCGATTTATATCGGACGCCGTATTCATTTTGGCAAGGTCGACCCTGTTCAGGCTCGTGAACTCTTTATCCGGCAAGCGCTGGTTACCGGCGAAATCGACACGCATCTGCCATTCGTAAAACATAATCGCCAGCTTGTCGCGGAAATTGAAAGGCTGGAACATCAATCGCGCCGGCCCGATATTCTGGTCGATGATTCTTTGATCTATGCGTTCTACGATCAGCAAGTGCCGTCCGAAATTTGCCAGACTGTAACGCTGGAAAAATGGGCGGGACATCTGGATAAAACCGCCGCACAGGCTTTGTTCTTGACGCGCGAGGCGCTCATGCGCCATGAAGCGGCGGGCATCACGACGGAAGTCTTTCCAAAGGTGCTGCGGTGGCAGGGAGTGCAGATGTCGCTTGATTATTATTTCGAGCCTGGCTCGGTGCGCGATGGTGTCACGTTAAGCGTGCCCTTGCTGGCGCTGAATCAAATTGATCCTTTGCGTTGTGAGTGGCTTGTGCCTGGCATGTTGAAAGAAAAGGCGCATTTACTTTTAAAATCGTTGCCGCAAAAAATGCGCCGGCATTGCGTGCCTTTGCCCGAGTATGCGGCGGGTTTTTACGAACGCTGGTTTGACCGCGCCGCCGATCCCCGGATGGGCTTGCTTGAGGCTATTTCAGCCGACATGCAGGAGCAGCTCAAAATCAGGCCTTTGCGCACCGACTTCAAAGTGGAAACGCTGCCGGCTCATTTATTCATGAACTTTAAAGTGCTGGACGAGCACGGACGCATGCTGTCGGCCGGGCGGAACCTGGCCCAGCTTAAAGCCGAGCATGGCCGTCAGGCGCAGGCGTCTTTTCAACATTTTGCCGCCGGCGACGGCCAGGTGGCGCAGGCGCTGACCCATGAACGCTTGACGGACTGGACCTTCGGTCCTTTGCCCGAAATTATGGAGATTAAACGCAAGGGTTTGTCGTTTGTCGGGTACCCGGCGTTGATCGATCGTATTACCTATTGCTATCTGGATGTTTTTGACGATCCGCGCGA
>JBDTGB010000024.1:0-5281 GCA_039937635.1 Burkholderiaceae bacterium
TGGCTGATGGTCGAGTAGGCCAGCACCCCTTTCATGTCACGCTGGAACGTGGCGGCATACGCGCCCAATATCAGCGAGCATAAGCCTGCCCCGCCAATAATCCAGAACCATTGGCTGGTGCCTGCCAGTACGGGCCATAATCTTGCCAGTAGAAACACGCCTGCCTTGACCATGGTGGCCGAATGCAGATAGGCGGAAACGGGCGTGGGCGCAGCCATGGCGTTGGGTAGCCAGATATGGAATGGAAACTGGGCGCTTTTGGTCAGGGCTCCCAGTGCTATCAATACGACGGTCGCCGAATACCAGGGATGCGCCCGCACCAGTTCGCCCGAGGCCAGCACGCGGTCCAGGTCGTAACTGCCTGTGATGTGCCCCAGCATGAGCACTCCTGCCAGCAGGCACAGTCCCCCGCCTGCCGTGATGATCAATGCCATGCGCGCACCACGCCGGGCGTCGAGCCGATGGTGCCAATAGGCAATAAGCATGAACGAGGCCAGGCTGGTCATTTCCCAGAACACGACCAGTTGAATCAGGTTGCCAGAGAGCACGATGCCCAGCATTGAACCCATAAAAACCTGGAAAAAAGAGAAGAAGCGCGGCGCTGGATCGTGCGGTGACAAGTAGTAGCGCGCGTACAGCGCCACCAAAGCGCCCATGATGGTTATGAGCAGAGTGAAAAGCCAGGCGTAGCCGTCCATGCGCAGCGTGAAATCGACCTCCACTGACGGTATCCATGGAATGACTATTTTTACGACGCCGCCATTGGCGATGTGCGGAAACTGCAGCGCCGAAAGCACGGCGCAGGTCAGCGCCACGCATCCGGCCAGCCAGGCCTCGAGATTGCGGGCATTTGCCGGCAATAGAGCGGCGATCAGACCGCCCAGAAAAGGCAAAATGAGAATGAAAATCAGGGACATCCGGGCTCGGCAAGTCGGGTGGCTTATATCTCCAATAGTACGATATCCTGAGGTCTGGCTGGCGATTAGCCCGCTATTACAAAGTCGATGACGATTTCGCCGGGTTCGCGCGATACATAGCTGATCTGAACCTTGTCGCCAAAGCGGTCTTCGATTTGCGCCAGCAGGGGCAGCGGATCATGGTCGTTGCAAAACCTCATGGTTTCGCCTGGCCGCAGGGCGGCAAGAGCGCCGAAAATAGCCGAGTGGCGAAACCGGTGGGCGATGCCGCGGGCGTCAAAGGGGAAGACGCCTTCGGCGGTGGTGAACATAGGTGAGTCGTGTGCCAAGATAATTCCTTCAGTCTGGTAAAAAAATGGAAGAGTCAAGCCATACACGCAGCGGGCCGACCGTGTTCCAGGAGAGTGAATTAATTATAGGCAGGCGAACGACTATTTGGCCTTTGAACCATACGCTCGGAAAGGTTACAGATACGCCTGCAGACCTTTCTTGTTATCTGGAGCGACGCGCAAACGAGACGGCGTAGATTGCCGAACGCTGGTCGATCATGGGATCTTCCACCTCAATACCCGGGATCAGGGCGTTAGGCATAAATACAATTTTTTTCTGAGCGACGTCGCTATTGGCCAGGACGCGGGTGATTTCGAGCGTGCCCAGTTCGACTGTTCGGCGGGAATCTGGCCAGGCGATCGAAGGGTCGTCGATTTTGTCGTCCTTGTCGGCAATTTGCACCAGCATCTTGAATTTTACGGGCGCCTTTTTCACGCGTTGCCGAATCTCGGCCGACAAATAATTAGGCGAGGCCTTTGCGGTTTGAGCGTCGGTCAGTGCGTGATTGCCTGCCAGCGGTATGAATTGATAGCGACCGAAGGTCGCGATGCCTTTGGTGTTTATGAATTTGAAGGTGTTGACGCCATAGTAAGAAAGCGTCCCGTAGCTTGCCGGCGCTGGTTGTGGCGCCGTCAGAAACGCTTTGGCGACAGGGTGGCTGCGCAGGTATGTATCGAGTTGAGTCGGTTTGGCGGCATCAGGCCCGCTCGCGGCAAGCGCCAGCAGCAGTTGATGGAAGTCGTCGGCAGTGGGCGACGGAAAGCCGTTAAACGAGTGCGCCACGATATCGGTGTGCGCGCCCTTGGGCAGTTCGAATCGGATTGCCAGGCCGTGCGGGCTGGCAAGAACGTTGGTGTCGGCAAGATTTGGGATTCCGGCAAAATTGGAAAGGCGAACCGTTACGGGCACTTTCTTTTTCTGCAGGTGAGCCGCTTTGCTGATCGACGCCGCCGACGCCTTGGGGATGAACATGCCTTTCAGAACGACGCCTTTGGCATGTGCGGGTCTGAAACCGGGATGCGGGCCAAATACCGCGCGAAGCGCATCGACTTGTTGCATGGGCGTTGCGTTTGGCGCGGGCGAGGCGGCCTGGGCGGATGGCGCGGTTTGCGCGTACGCACAGGTCGTGCCCAACAGCGCAAGAGCCAGCGGCAAAGCACCAGCGCTCCAAAATCGTTTGTTCGAGATCATGATGGCTCTTTGTCGATGAAATGATGTAGCCTGTAATTTACATCCACCCGCTGATCAACGACAAATAATATTGTTATTGATGGCTTTATTCGGCGTTTGGCGATTGCGGTGACTATAACCGGTGACTGACGTTGGCGATCATTTGTGCTAACCGCACCGTTTCACTTTATCGCGCCCACCGTAAATCCCGCGACGAAACGGTCGACGAAGAAGTTATAAAGCACAGCAATGGGCACGCTGACGATCAGGCATGCCGCCATCAACGAGCCCCAGAAATACACATCGCCGCGCACTAGAAATGTTGGTACACCGACGCTGACTGTGTATTGCGACGAGCTGGTAATGAACGTAAGCGCGTAGATGAATTCTTGCATCACCAAGGTTAGCGTGAAGATAATGACAGTCATGATCCCCGCTGACGAAAGCGGTACAACAACTTTCAAAAACGCGCCAAAGTGGCTTAGCCCGTCCATCATGGCTGCTTCTTCGATGTCGTGGGGCACGGCTTTGAAGAAGCCCATCATCAGCCAGGTGCAAAATGGCACGGTGAAGCTTGGATACACCAGCACCAGCGACCATAGGGAGTCTTGCAAGCCAAGCCCGCTGATGATGCGCGAAAACGGAATGAACAGAATTGTTGGCGGCACCAGGTAGGTCAGGAAGATGCCGATGGCCAGTTGCTTGCCCCAGCGCCCCGACAGGCGCGCCAGGCTGTAACCCGCTGGCACCGCCAGCAGCAGCGTAATGATGACGACCAAGACGCCGACCAACAGGGTGTTGGCGACCCATCGCCCATATTGCGTGTCGAAAAATAGCACGCGCAGGTGATCGACGGTGGGAGGGCTGTTAAACAGAAATGGGTTGTTGGCCGTGTTGATCAGGTCCAGGTTGGTCTTGAACGTGGTGATCAGCATCCAGTAGAAAGGAAAGGCGCTGAATGCGACGAAAGCGGCAACGATGCCGAAGTGGCCGACTCGCGCCCCGGCGCGTTTTACACGAAGGATTGGGTAACGCATTTCAGGCGACCTCGACGCGGCGCGCAATGGTTAACAGAAGTATTACCACAGCGACCAGCAGCGGAAACAAGAATAGCGAAATCGCCGCCCCCTCGCCCAGATCGCCGCCGGGTATTCCTGTGAAAAACGACAAGCTCGCCAACACTTGCGTGGTGTTGTAGGGGCCGCCCCGGGTCAGCACGTAGACGATGATCATGTCGGTGAATGTGAACACAATGCCAAACAGCAATGCGACCAGCACCACCGGCGTAAGCAGTGGCACATCAATGCGAAACATGGTGCGCCAGAAGCCGGCGCCGTCCATGGCCGACGCGTCGTGGATGTCCTGCGGGATACCGCTTAAGCCGGCTAAAACGATGACGGTGGCCAAGGGCAGCAGGCGCCAGACGTCGACCAGAATAATCGACGCCATGGCCAGATCGGGCTGGCCCAGCCAGATCGGCCAGGTGTGGGCGTCGATTAGCCCAAGCGCCCGCATGGTCCAGTTGATGACGCTATACACAGGATCGAAGATCCACAGCCAACCTATGGTTCCCAACGAGATCGGCGCCACCCATGGCAGCAGGATCAACAGGCGCACCAGCCATTTGCCGCGAAAGTCGCCATACAGCGCCATCGCCAGTATCGTGGCCAGTATGACGACCAGGACCTGCGATGCGATTGTGAAGACAAACGTGTTGCTCGTTGAAAGCCAGAAGGTGTTGTCCTGCATGATACGCTGGAAATTTTCCAGCCCGACGAAATGCAATGTCTGGTTGCTGACCGTGGCGTCCGATAAGCTGTAATAGATCGACAGCAAGAAAGGAAAACCGACCAGCAGGGCGATATAAATAATGGCTGGCGCAAGCATGTAGCGCCCCAGCCGCTGATTGCTCTCCAGCACCGATAGGCCGTGTCGTCGTGGTGCTGTGGCGGCGTGGGCGCTCATGGTTGGGGCTCCTTCAGGCTTAAACCTGATTCGGGGTCGAATTCCCGCAGGTCGCGCTGACGCACCGCAAAGCGGTAGTGCCCTCCAGTTTCGATGGGCGTTTCGATCGTGCACGGGATGCGCGATATGACCTTGGTCGTCGGCATGGGCGATTCCAGTATGCCGTACACCAGGCGATCCGAACCCAGATTTTCTATGCGTGTCACCTGAAACGGAAACAGGCTTGTTGGCTGATCGGCTGGGTAGGCGTCGGCAGGAAGAAAGTGCTCGGGACGAAAGCCCAGCACAGGTTTATCGGCTTCGGCAATCAAATTCATGGGAGGCGAACCGATGAACGTGGCAACGAAGGTGTTGGCCGGATGCTCGTACACCTGTTGCGGCGTGCCGAGCTGATGGACGCGGCCATGATCGAGTATGACAATGCGATCGCCCAATCCCAGCGCCTCGATTTGGTCGTGGGTGACGTAGATAGTGGTCGTGGCCAGTCGCCGCTGGAATTGTTGCAGCTCATCGCGCGCCGAGATTCTAAGCTTGGCGTCCAGGTTGGAGAGCGGCTCGTCAAGCAGGAACACCATGGGTTCGCGCACGACAGCGCGCGCCAGGGCCACCCTTTGGCGTTCTCCGCCCGAAAGTTGGCGTGGCTTGCGCGCCAGCAAATGGCCGATGCCAAATAGTTTCGCGGCCCAGTCCACTTTTTTGTTGATGGCGTTGCGCTCCATGTGCTGCGCGTGTAGCGGAAACGCGATGTTATTGGATACCGTCAAATGCGGATAGAGGGCATAGCTTTGGAACACCATCGCCATATTGCGCGCGCGCGGCGGCAGCTCCGTCACGAATTGATCGTCTACCAGAACATCGCCCGACGTCGGGGTTTCCAGACCCGCGATCATGCGCAGCAG
>JBDTGB010000025.1:0-2554 GCA_039937635.1 Burkholderiaceae bacterium
GGGGGGCGTTGCTGCGGCAGGGCCGGCACGAAAAAACCCTGCATGGCGGCGAAGCCGACACCACGAACAATCGAATGGAATTGATGGCTGTCATTGAAGCGCTTAAAGCGTTAAAACGACGGTGCGACGTAACAGTGCACACCGACTCTCAGTATGTTCACAAGGGAATGACGCTGTGGCTGGTCGACTGGAAGCGTCGCGAGTGGCGCACAGCCGCCAAAAAACCGGTGAAAAACGCCGACCTGTGGCGCGAGCTTGATGCCTTGGTTGCGCAACACGATCTGACCTGGAAGTGGGTTAGGGGCCATGTTGGAAATGCCGGCAACGAACGGGCCGACGAGTTGGCGAATCTGGGTGTTGAACAGGCTCGCAGCCTTGCCGGGCAAAAGGATTCGGCCTAGCTGGCTTATGCTTTAATAGCGGGAAGGCTGCGGTTAAACTCGTCGTCCGAAATTCACCGATAACAGGATTGCCATGCGTCAAATTGTGCTTGATACGGAAACCACAGGCCTGGATCCGACTCATGGGCATCGAATTGTCGAGGTTGCCTGTGTGGAAATGGTGAATCGCAGCTTGACGGGAAGTCATCTGCATTTATATTTGAATCCCGATCGCGATAGCGATCCCGAAGCATTGAATATCCATGGTCTGACGACCGAATTTCTGTCGGCGCACCCACACTTTGGAGATATCGCCGATCAGATTGTGGATTATGTGAAGGACGCCGAAGTCATTATTCATAATGCCGCGTTTGATTGCAAGTTTCTGACCGCGGAACTGAATAAGGTTGGGCTCCCCGCCTTCGACACGCTTTGCGCGAAAGTTACCGATTCTCTGTTGTATGCGCGTGAATTGCATCCCGGAAAACGCAACTCGCTTGACGCGCTTTGCGAACGTTATGGGATATCGAATGCGCACCGCACGCTGCACGGCGCTTTGCTCGATTCCGAGCTCCTGGCGGAAGTCTGGCTGGCGATGACGCGCGGCCAGGATGCCCTGCGTATTGACTTCGAGTCCGACGCCACAAGCAGCAATGGTTTGGGTCCAGAAAAATTCGATGCGTCGGCATTGCCGGTGCTAAGCGCGACCGCCCAAGAGCTTGCCGCCCACGAGGCGTATCTGAAAGTGCTGGACAAGGCAGGTGGAAAACCGTGCGTTTGGCGCACGGTCTCTTCGGGGCTTTAGCGTCCCGCCGCTTTGGCGCTGATGCCGTCGGCCATACCCATGTCGGTGTTTGGCACGTCGCGAACCATTACCCGCACGTCTGTGCTCGAAATCCCGGTGGCCGCGCACGCGGCTTTATTAAGCGCGAGTATCAAGGCTGCTTTTTTCTCTTCGGTTCGTCCGGTGATAAGACTGACAGTGAAAAGCACCATTTCCTTGCCGATTTCCCCGGCAACGATGACGTGGTTTGTGGCGATTTCCTGAATGGCGATGCGCACGCTTGAAATGGGCGCGCCTATGCTTTCAGTGATGGCTTGTGTCGCTTGTTTCAGAAGCGCCGTTTTCTGAGCTGTGGAATAACCAGAGGTCATTTGGAGATTTACGATTGGCATAAGGTTTACATGGAAAGGAGTTAAGAATCTGGAGGACACAATATTAGCAGTTGTCTACTTGACGTGTTCGCGACGAAAGCCCACGCCGAATACGCGAGCGGGAATGGAACGGATCAATTGAAAGCGCAGAAGAAATCGCGCGAAGGGCGGTAGGCGCAGCGGTTTGTTGTCGTCGTGCGCCGTCAGCGCCGGAGCAATGATTCTGCGTTGTAGAAACGTTTGGATCGATTGGATGATCTGTGTGGGTAAAAGGCGGCGTTGTTGCACGGCGGCCAGCACGGCCTCGTTGGGCACGCCTGGGGCACGCAGCGCCGGGGTAAGAATGTTCGCAGCGGCGACAGCGTCTTGTACAGCCAGGTTGATGCCAACGCCGCCTATCGGCGACATGGCGTGCGCCGCGTCGCCAATCAGAAGCAGGCCCGGCCGATGCCACTGCCGAAGTCGGTCGACGCGCACTTCCAGCAACTTGATTTCGTCCCATGAATCAATGAGGTCGACCCGGTCGGCCAGGAAGTCGATGCGTTGCGCGATGCGTGTGCGGAATTCGCCAATGGGCTGCTCGCGCAGTTGCGCGGCGCCGCCTTTGGCGATCACGCAAGCGATCTGCCAATAGTCAGTGCGATTAAGCAAGACCAGGAACGAGCCGCGTCCGGGCACGCCATACGTGCCGTCCGGATCGGTGGCATTACGCGGTAGCCTGAACCAGAGCACATCCATGGGCGAACCCAAGTTTTTTGGCTTTAGCGCCGCCGCTTCGCGCATGCGCGAGCGCCGGCCGTCGCAGGCAATGACCAAATCGGCGTTAATGTGCAGCGGACCTTCGGGGGTGTTGGCTGTTACGCCTGTTATGCGCTGCCCAGCCCCTTGTTGCACGAGCTCGGTCGCTTCTGAATTCATGCGCAAAATGAATGTGGAGTAGCGTTTCGCTTCGTCGGCCAGCAGATCGAGCAGATCCCACTGCGGTGTCAGAGCCATGTAGGGAAACGGCTTCAGACCCC
>JBDTGB010000026.1:0-6171 GCA_039937635.1 Burkholderiaceae bacterium
GCTTAATGCTTGCCGGCGCGGTTTTGAGGCGGATCGGATGGTACGCACGGGCGCTTGGCCCGGATGGGCGCCCACGCAGTTGCTGGGCAAGGGGCTGGTGGGGCGCCGGTTGGGAATCTTCGGAATGGGCCGGATCGGTCGCGCCATAGCCACGCGCGCTCGCGGCTTCGGCCTTGAAATTCATTACCATAATCGTCGTCGACTTGACGCTGAACTCGAGACAGGCGCGCGCTATCATGACTCCCTTGATAGTTTGCTCGAAGTAAGCGACATATTTCTTTTGGCCGCGCCCGGTTCGCCCGAAATTAAAGGCGCTATTGGCTGCAGACGGCTGGCGTTGCTCCCCTTGGGGGCTGTGGTCGTCAACATTTCGCGCGGCGACCTGATAGACGACGACGCGCTGATTGCAGCGTTGCAATCCGGGAGATTGTTTGCCGCTGGCCTGGACGTGTTTGTCAATGAGCCACGCGTTGACCCACGTTATTTCGGTCTGGATAATGTCTTCCTTACACCGCATATAGGTAGCGCTACTGAACAAACTCGCGATGCAATGGGCTGGCTTCTGATCGAAGGACTAAGTGCATTGGGGAAAGGCGAGGCCCCTGCCAATTTACTTGTCCGCAATGACGTAACCCCCGGCACTGTCGGCCCCAGCAACAATCATGGTGCGCAAGACCAGGGTGTCCTGGATGCGACGGACTGATCTTTTGGGAATTGGAGAAATACAAATGACAAGCTTGAACACTAAAATTGGTCTCATTGGCGTCGGATTGATGGGCCATGGCATTGCCCGCAATATCATCAAACATGGCTATCCCATGGTGCTGCTTGATCATCCCGGCAATCAACCAGTTGATGATCTGCTTTCCGCCGGAGCCGTAACAGTGGATACTTCCGCCGCCGTGGCTCGTGATGCCGATGTCGTAATCCTGTGTCTGACCGGTACGCCGCAAGTCGAAGACGTTTTACATCGAAAGGACGGATTGCTGCAGGGCATTACGCGGGGCACTGTTGTGATCGATTGTTCTACCGCGATTCCTTCGTCAACGGTCAAGGTTGCGCAGGCCGTGGAAACGGCGGGTGGTTTCTTCCTTGATGCTCCGATGACGCGAACGCCGAAAGAGGCCGCCGAAGGCCGATTAAATCTGATCGTGGGGGGCGACAGCGCACTTTTCGAACGCTGCAAGCCGATCCTGCAATGCTATGCTGAAAACATCGTGCTTGCGGGGCCGGTGGGTTCGGGGCACCAAATGAAGCTTATACACAACTTTGTTTCACTTGGGTTTTCGGCTGTGCTGTGCGAAGCGGCTGCGTGCGCGCAACGGGCTGGTATAAGCCCTGAAATCCTGATCGAGATCCTTGCCAAGGGGGGCGGCGCCGGAGTGGTTCTTGATCGCTTGACGCCGTATATCCAGTCTCATGATAGTTCTGGTTTTCGCTTTTCGCTTGCCAATGCATTGAAAGATATGACCTACTACACCACGATGGCTCAGGAGTCGGGCGCGTGGGACTCTACGGCTGAAGCCGTTCGTCAAGCGTATGAATATGGAAATCGGGCAGGTGGAAAACAGGCCACCGTACCCGAGCTTATCAGCATTTTGGCCGAATCATTCGCCGTAAAGCCGTAATTCCTCTCTTTTCCATACTATCTTGCCTCGGCGCAAACGCCTATTGGGGCAAGATGTTATGAGTGCTGTGTAAAAGACAGGTGCTCTTCGCGGTCTGAGCGGTCGTGGATTCTACGCGCGGGTCAACGGAGCTGAGGAGTAGAATTACCATAGCTCATGCGAGAAATATTTTTCGATGTATGGCGGACGGGGAAAGCGCAGACGATGAATCTGTGGTTGATGAAGTTTGATTGGCGCGCTGATGTATTAGCGGTATCAACACGTGGTGGCAGCGCAAGGTAAGCCGTGGGCGAACGCATTAACAAAGAAACATCAAGCTCGACAATGAGCGAAAGCACGACCCGCGCGATTCACGAAGCGCTGGAAGGGCGGCGTACAGGCGTCTCGATGCTGCTTCCGTTTGCCGGCCCAGCGGTGGTGGTGTCGGTCGCTTACATGGATCCGGGTAATTTCGCGACTAACATTCAGGCCGGCGCCCGATATGGCTATACCTTGTTGTGGGTCGTGCTGATGGCCAATGTTATCGCCATTTTGTTTCAGGGCCTTTCGGCGAAAGTCGGTATTGTGACCGGCCGCAATCTAGCTGAACTGTGCCGTGAACGTTTCCCGAAACCGCTCGTGCTTTTGATGTGGGCGGTAAGCGAAATTGCGGCAATGGCCACCGACCTGGCCGAGTTTCTTGGCGGCGCGATCGGATTGTCTTTGTTGTTTCATATGCCGTTACTGCTGGGCATGGTCCTGACCGCGCTCGTGACTTACGGTTTGCTGCTGTTCGAGCGCAATGGCTTTCGTCCGCTTGAGCTCACCATAGGCGCGCTGGTAGGCATTATTGGTCTGTCCTACCTGGCCGAATTATTCATTGCACCGGTTCAGTGGCCGGGCGTTTTTCAGCACATGTTTACGCCCGAGCTGCCCGATGCGTATGCCTTGACCATTGCCGTCGGAATCATCGGCGCAACAGTCATGCCGCACGCGCTTTTCCTGCATTCAGGTCTGACCCAAAATCGATCTCCCGCGCGGTCTGAGGAGGAACGGGCAAAGCTGCTCAGGTATTCCAACATCGAGGTGGTGATCGCGTTGACGATTGCCGGCTTGATCAACATGGCCATGGTCATTATGGCGGCGGGCGCGTTTCACGCAGGGCATGCCGATGTCGCCGAAATCGAAACCGCCTATCACACGCTGGCGCCACTTCTTGGCATTAGCGCGGCAGGGATTTTTCTGCTGTCGCTGATTGCGTCGGGGGTTTCCAGTTCCGTCGTCGGCACAATGGCAGGCCAGATGATCATGCAGGGTTTTGTCGGATTCAAAATTCCGTTGTGGCTGCGAAGAGCAATAACCATGGTGCCCAGTTTCGTGGTTGTCGGATTGGGCGTGAATGCAACCCAGGCGCTCGTCTTGAGTCAGGTTGTCCTTAGCCTTGCGTTGCCGTTCCCCATGGTGGCGCTGGTGTGGTTTACATGTCGGCGCGACACCATGGGAGCCTATAAAAATCGCGCCTTGATTGTTGTGGTCTCTACCGCTGCCGCGATAGCTGTGATAGCGCTGAATGTGGTTCTTTTGCTTCAAACAGCGGGTGTCGCCATTCCTGGCTTGCCCGAATGAGGCCGTCACGCTGCTGTTTATGCGATAACGCGCGGCCGGCATTTGCCGGCCCTTTGCGTTGCGCGTAATTAAAAGGAGCGGTTTTCGGGGCCCGTTCAGGCTTTAAGCGTGGCGTCCATTGTGATGGTGGTGTTCAGCACTTTGGAAATGGGGCAGCCGGCTTTGGCTTGTTCGGCAATTTGCTTGAATTTGGCGTTGTCGATGCCAGGGATCTTGGCGGTTACCGTTAAATGGCTGGATGTGATCTTGAAACCGTCGGTGTTCGAGACAAGCGTGACAGCAGCTTGTGTTTCGATCTTTTCGGGGGTGAAGCCGGCTTCGCCGAGCATTAACGAGAATGCCATTGAGAAGCAGCCCGCATGCGCCGCCGCGATCAATTCTTCCGGGTTTGTTCCCGCACCGTTTTCGAACCGCGATTTGAATCCATAAGGCGCTGCTTTCAGCGCGCCGCTTTCGGTGGAAATCGTGCCGCCGCCGTCTTTGATCCCACCTTTCCACACTGCGGATGCTTTCTTGCTCATTTCGACTCCTTGGTTGTTGGGTTGCTTTGCTGCAATGATGCACGGTTGATGTTAACACCGGCACTGATCCGCCATCCGCAGTGTGGGTACTCAGTTCGTTTTGATACCCAGCTCGTGAATAATCTTGCCGAAGCGGCTGCGCGTGAGGTGAAATGGCGTTTACCGTGATGCCGTAACGGCCAAGCTCGCGCGCGGCGATAATGGTGAAAGCGGCAATGCCGGCCTTGGCCGTACCATAGTTTATCTGGCCAATGTTGCCGAATATGCCCGAGGCCGAGGTCGTATTAATGATGCGGGCGTTCACGGGCTGTCCGGTCTCCTTCTGCCGGGTGCGCCAATACGCCGCCGCGTGGTGCGCTGGTGCGAACGTACCCTTCAGGTGAACCTTGATCACTGCGTCCCAATCGGATTCTTCCATATTCACCAGCATGCGATCGCGCAGTATCCCGGCGTTGTTGATCAGGATATCAAGCCGCCCGAAACTGGAAATCGCATGGTCAATCAAGCGTTTCGCTCCTTCCCATTCACCGACATCCTCGTGGTCGGCGATGGCTTGGCCACCGGCGGCGAGGATTTCTTCCACGACGCCTTGTGCCGCGGAATCATCCACGCCGCGCCCGTCGCGGTTGCTGCCAAGATCATTGACAATGACCTTGGCGCCGTGCTTGGCCAGCATAAGGGCATATTCACGGCCGATGCCGCGCCCCGCGCCCGTTACGATGGCCACACGGTCCTGGCAAAGCTCTGTCATTTGATTCTCCGATGAATGAAGTGGAATAGGGTTGGGTTTTCGGAATTCTATGCGAGCGCGGTGCGTGGCCCCGAAGCAATCGCTTCAGCCATTTCCCGCACGCCCGGCAGCAGGTCGCCGGGTTCAAGCACCTTGTTTACGAGACCGATGCGCAAAGCCTCGGTTGCATCGATCATTGGCGACGTAAGATACAGCTCGCGAGCCTTGGATATACCGACTATGCGCGGGAGGAAATAGTGGCCCCCGAAATCCCCCGGCAGGCCCATTTTGACGAAGCCCGTTGACAGGCGGACGCTGGTATCGGCGATCCGCATATCGCAGGCCAGTGCCAGCGATAGGCCCGCGCATCATGGCGATGGTCGGCTTGCCCATGCCGTGCAGGAGTTCGCTGATGCGCGTGCGTCGGCGCAAGGACGCGACACGTTCCTCGAACGATATCGGCGTCTTTGGCGCGCTTGCCATGCGTGCAACGCCGCCTCCGGCGCAAAATGCAGCACCCGCTCCGGTCAGCACCACCACGCCCACTGACGCATCCTGCGCCGCCTTTTCGAGCTCGACAAGCAAGGCGTCGTACAAAATCGCGGACAACGCATTGCGGCGTGTCGGCCGATTCAATGTAAGAGTCAGCACGCCGTGCGCGCTTTCGACAAGGAGCTCGCGTTCCATTTCTATTTTTTTCATTAGCCGATCTCCCTTTCCCTTTGGATGAGTTCGTGAGCCTTGGATTCGAGCTTGTCCATGATCCCCTCAAGGGTGCGCCGCTCACCCAAAGTCAGGCAACCCAGGAATTCGATGTTCCGCTCTCCCGACGCCTGTTTCAGTCCCTTGTAGAGTTTTTGTCCCGTCTGCGTGAGCGAGAGTCTGATTTTTCGACCGTCAGCCTGGTCGATTTCGCGCAATACCAGCCCGCGCTCGGTCAAGCTTGCCGCGACGCGACTGATCTGACCCTTGTCCAGGCCTGCCGCCTTGCCCAATTCTTTCAGGGAGAGCATTCCTTTCGCGCCAAGCAAGGCGATCGTGCGCCATTCCCACAGCAACACGTTGAACTCGCGCTTATATCGCAGCGCCGCGCTGCGCGACACCAGATTCGCCACCTGGTGCAGGCGGTACGCCAGCAATTCTGTGATCGTTACCGAGTTGTTGTTGCCGGCAGGATCCACACGAGGCGAATTTTCCCGTTCGAGCTGCTTAGTCTTTTTCATGATGGTTGACAATATCAACTATTTAGTTGATATTGTCAACTAAGTTACTGGATTTTGGGGAGAGTGTCTTAGTACCTTTGGCCTATTCCGCGCCATCGCGTGGTTTGTTACGATGGAGGCGCCTTAACCTATCGCTGATATTTCATGGTTGACGATTCGTTTGCTCAATTCGCGAAGAAGTATCGTGGCAAGTTCCGGCGCATTGCCGCCGCCACGCGTCGTGAGCTTGAGCCCGATGATGTGATGATCGAAGCGTGGATATTGACCAAAGAATGGGAGCTGAGCGGCACGCCAATTAGCTTCGACGATCCAATGTATGTCGATAAGCTTTTCTCTCACCTGTATCCAGACTTAGTTCGAAACACCGACAAGAAAATCCGAACTGCGCTTCGGCTGGACTACTGGGCGTATGGCGACAATCCTGAGTCTGATAGCCATCCTCTTATGAATAGGTTGGTGGCAGC
>JBDTGB010000027.1:0-3991 GCA_039937635.1 Burkholderiaceae bacterium
TGTCGTTTTTCCCACCCCATTTGCGCCGATGATGGCAACCTTTTGACCCGCTTCGATCATTGTTGAAAACTCGTGGATAACCGGCTTATCAAACGATTTCTTAATTGATTTAACGGTTACTGCCAGACGATGCAGCACCTTATTCTGTTCAAAGCGGATGTAAGGATTCTGGCGCGACGATGGCTTGACTTCAATCGTGCCGGCCTTGATGCGATCAATCTGCTTCAGGCGCGAGGTGGCCTGACGCGACTTCGATTTGTTGGCGGAAAAACGGCGCACAAAATCCTGCAGATCGGCCACGCGTTCTTTCGCTTTTGCGTTAACTGCGGCGACGCGCTCGCGCGCTTGTGTCGATGCGAGCATGTAATCATCGTAATTGCCCGGATAAATGCGCAGTTCACGATAATCCAGATCGGCCATGTGCGTACAGACCTGATTCAGGAAATGCCGATCATGGCTGATAATGACCATGGTGCTTTGATAACCATTCAGCACGTCTTCCAGCCAGCGAATTGTATTGATATCCAGGTTGTTGGTCGGCTCGTCGAGCAACAGGACGTCAGGGCTTGAGAATAAGGCCTGCGCCAAAAGCACGCGCAATTTCCAGCCCGGGGCGATTTCCCGCATGGGCAACTCATGTTGCTCAACTGGAAACCCAAGCCCCAGCAACAGCTCGCCGGCGCGCGCCTGAGCGGTATAGCCGTCGTACTCGGCAAACTTGGCTTCAAGGTCGGCCGCATGCATGTAATCATCTTCGCTGGCATCGGGGTTGGCGTAAATGGCGTCGCGCTCCGCCACAATTTGCCACATCTCTTCGTGACCCATAAGAACCACGTCCAGAACTCGTTCATTCTCAAATGCGAACTGATCCTGGCGCAACTTGCCCAGACGCAAGCCGGGGTCCAGTGAAACATTGCCGCCGGTGGCGTCCAGGTCGCCGCCAATGATTTTCATGAAGGTGGATTTACCGGAGCCATTGGCGCCAATCAGTCCGTAACGATTGCCTTCGCCGAATTTGACGTTGACGTTTTCAAATAGAGGCTTGGCGCCAAACTGAATAGTGAGATTTGCGGTGGAGATCACAGGGGGTTATCGCGTATTGAAGATTTGAATTAAAGCGGGGAATCGCGCCCGCCGGGCGCGATTCAATCGAATGAGTAACCTGCAAGTTTAACAAGTTCGCCGCCAGCGCGTTCAAGGCGGCGACGAACGCCAGTCTAAAAGTGTTCTTCCAGCACCAGATAGGCCATGCCGGCTTCCGTGGCAATGCCGACCTTCTTTCCGATCGGCAGAGTCGCCTTCACTGGAACATGACCATAAGGCAAGCCGGTGACGACCGGAACCTTGACCGTCCGACGCAACCAGCGCAGCACCGACGGCAAGTCGAACCCATTATCGTGAGTCGCCAGGCGGTAGTTGGTGAATTGACCCAGCACGATGGCTCTCTGGCGGGCCAGCACGCCCGCATGCCAGAGCTGCGTCAACATGCGTTCAATGCGAAATGGATGCTCGCCAATATCTTCCAAAAACAAGATGCCGCCCCGCACTTTCGGCATATAAGGGGTGCCCACGAGCGACGCCACCATGGCCAGGCTTCCGCCCCATAAAACGCCGCGCGCATCCACCGCATCCGAGCCGGAGGATTCAAAACTAAGGATTTCCAGTTCGCCGTGCATGCTCTCAACGAACAAAGACGCGGTCAGATCGTTTATTTTTTTGGCGCCGAAATCAAACAAAGCCGTCGGACCGGCAAAACTGGCGGCCCCCGTCTGGGCCAGCAAGGCAAGATTGAACGCCGTGAAATCGCTTTGCCCAATGAAGATCTTGCCGCTATCGGCCACTGCGCGCCAATCGACAAAAGGCAATAAGCGGCTGACGCCATAGCCACCGCGCGTTGCCATGACGATGGGATGTTTTTGCTTTATTGCGCGCGCGATGCCGGCCAGGCGCTGCTTATCCGTGCCCGCAAAGCGCTCGTGAACCGCCAGCGCCGCGCGATCAACTGCCGTTTTAAAGCCTAGCTTGGACAAACGGATTTGAGCCAGATCAAGTATTTTGGGATCAGGCACCGCGCCCGACGGAGAAATTAAATAAATACCGGTTGCCGATGCATGCGCCGCATGCGTCATTGCTGTAGCTGGTGCCATTAATATAAAAACCTCGCTAACGAAGGGTCACAAGTATAGATGATCATTTTTTTTATTGATGCGCCGTTCGCGGAAAAACCGCCGCAACAAAGCGCTGCATTCATCCGCCAACAACCCGCCGCACACCTGCGTATGGTGATTCAGCGTTGTCACCGCATGCAGGCTCAGGACGCTGCCGCAAGCCCCTGTTTTCGGGTCGCTGGCACCATACATCAGGTGCTCGATGCGCGCATGAAACATCGCGCCCAGGCACATGACGCAAGGCTCAAGCGTCACAAAAAGCCGGGCTCCAGGCAGGCGATAGTTGCCCACCATGCTGGCCGCCCGGCGCAACGCCATTATTTCGGCGTGCCCGGTGGGATCATGATTTTTAATCGTGCTGTTAAAGCCCGCGCCGATTAACTGTCCCCGCGCATCCAGCACAACGGCTCCGACAGGCACCTCGCCCGCCTCGTAAGCAAAGTCCGCCTGCGCCAACGCGGCTCGCATGGCGCTTACGTCGCTTTGGGCGAACGCCGCCGCGCCGCAATCGTCAGGTAATGTCTGAATAACCATAGTGGATAAAATCGAGCCCGTTTTAGCCGCGGTACATACGCGCTTTCAAAGAAATTCGGCCCGCCAGACTTTCAACGGCTTCTTCAAGCCACTGATAAAGCTCGGCCTGCTCATCATAACGGGCCTGATTCAAATTCGACACGCGCCCTTCCTGGATGAAGCCCAATGCCCGGCTGCGTTTTTCCCGGTGTTTGGGATCCCACACGCCAAACGCCACCCCACCCGAACGGCGAATCAAGGAAAAACAGGGGATATCGGTGTAACCGTCGCCAACGAAAATCATTTGTTCAAAAGGCACCCGAAGCTTGTCTTCCGCCACTTTCCGATTCACCTCGAAGGGCTTGTTGCGCGACGACGGACCAACGATCCCCTTTTGAATATGAAACAAATAACGCGTTTTATCAGTAAAACTGACAACCCGCCGAGGAAAACAAACGCCTCCTTGCGCATCATAAATGAACTCGGAAGCCCATATGTCGGTAAATTCATGGGCGATCGGAGTATGTCGAACCACGTCGCCGATGCCGCTGGAAATAATATAAAACTCAATTTGCACCTGAGGGTGTTCCGCCTTGACCAGAGCCCTGAGCCGGCTAAAAAGCGTAGCGACTCCGTCGTGCAAAGGCAAACGCCTGCCCCAGTCCGCCAGGCGTTCCTGTGTAATAAGGCCGTAATCCCCCACTTTGGACAGTTCGATCATCTCGTGCAAATAGGCGGGCACCGGGTCCCAATCGTATTGCGACAGTAAAGGATCGACGCGTCGCGACCAAAAATGGGCCACGTCAACCCCGATTTCCGCCAAGAATCCCGACGTGCTATCCGGAGCCAGCGTGTCGTCAAAATCGAAAACCAGGGCAATAACGTCAGACATGATCAGTCAGTATGGGCATGTTGAAAGCCGATTCGGCATTAAGCGGATAAACTCGAGTGTAACGCCTACCCATCGCCGCTAACTTAAGTTACAGTATGCGTGTCGGCTATGTATCTACTTCCGAGACTGGACCAGGCAATACCAGCCGAAGCAGCGCATCGCATTCCTACACCACCGGAGGCTGTCATGCTTGCACGTATCGCCATTCATCTCGGTCGCGACCCTGGTCTGGAACATCGGCTACGCGCGGCTATTCAACTGGCCACAGAACACGGCGCCGAACTCGTCGGGGTCTATCCGAAGGATTTAATACACGAGTACGCGTACGACGAAAGCCGCATACCGGACGACGTATACAAAATACTGGATAGCCGGGCAGCCGTTGAACAGGCTAAGATCAAACAACACTTCTTCGATC
>JBDTGB010000028.1:0-7220 GCA_039937635.1 Burkholderiaceae bacterium
GGCAGCCGCCTTGGCTTCGATCGGAAAAAAGCAAAAACAGGCCGCCCAGCAACGGGCATGGACAAACCAGATGATCGCCGGCGAATTGCCGGAGCCCATTGCCGAACTAGCCAGCACACTGCTGACAAATCCCGACAAAAACTCGCTGCAATGGAAGGCGTTTGACGCCGCCGTAACCCAGTTGAATGTCAGTCCTGAACAATTGCTGCTCAAATTAGGCGCATGGCCGAATTCCCTGGCCCTGCATCGGCACCGCTTTTTTTCCACCCACTTCCCGAAGGGCACGCAGTTTGGCCCCGTCGATGTCCCCGAGGCCGGCGCGGACCTGCCGCTGGCGGACGTACTGGCCTATTCAGTCGACGACATCAGCACGACTGAAATCGACGATGCCCTGTCAGTCGCCCTGATTGACAAGGACACCGTGCAAGTCGGGGTGCATATTGCGGTCCCCGGCCTTGCCGTCATGCGCGACAATGCGCTCGACAAACTGGCGCGCGCCCGGATGTCAACCGTCTACACGCCCGGGCAAAAAATTCCGATGTTGCCCGACGAGGTCATCCACGCATTCTCGCTCGACGCGGGCCAATTGCGACCCGTGCTGTCTTTATACGTTCGGGCCAACGCCGCTTCGGGAGAAATACTATCGTCCGAAACCCGGCTTGAACGCATACAGGTGCGCGAGAACCTGCGCCATAATCTGCTGGACGCGCAAGTCAGCGAGAAAGCTCTGAACGACCCCGATGCGGAACTACCCTATGCCGACTGGCTGCGGCCTCTATGGCGATTTGCGCAACAGCTAAGCGCCCAGCGCGATATCGTACGGGGCAAGACCGAAAGCAACAACCGCATCGAGTACTCGTTTTATCTGGATGGGCCCGCCGACAATGCCGATTCGATAGTCCATCTGGAAGCGCGTCAGCGCAATGCTCCTTTGGATCGCCTGGTGGCCGAATATATGATTCTGGCCAACAGCCAGTGGGGCGGCCTGCTGGCGCAACATGGCGTGCCGGGAATTTACCGCTCGCAGCAGGCCGGACGAGTGCGCATGTCGACCCAGGCCTTGCCTCACGAAGCCATCGGCGTCGCCCAATATGCCTGGACGACCTCGCCTTTGCGCCGTTACGTCGACCTCGTCAATCAATGGCAATTACTGGCCACTGTCGAACACGGCATTTCGGCGCGCCTGGTGGCGCCATTCAAACCCAAAGAAGCAGATTTGTTCGCAATCATTGGCGCCTTCGACTCGCAATACGCGCTTTGGTCTGAATTCCAGAACACCATGGAACGCTATTGGTGCATGCGCTGGCTGCAGCAGCAAGGTTTGACCACCGTGAACGCCAGCGTCCTTCGCGACAATCTGGTGCGCTTATCGTGCGCGCCCCTGGTTACCCGTATTGCAGGCTTGCCCGAATTGGAACGCGGGCAAATAATCTCTCTTGAGATCATGGGTTACGACGATCTTGCGCTTGAACTGGATTGTCGTTACCTTGAGACCATCGCCGCGTAGGCTACTTTACTTTCCAACGCGAAAACTGAAAACGTGCCGAACACTTTATCCACCACGCTGTTGTCGCCATCGTCAGTGCCGCGCAACGATCACCTGCGCATAGCGATACTCTTGTCGCTGTGCGTGCATGCGGGTGTGCTGGCCATTCATTTCGCAACTCCGGCGCCGACGGTTGCAAAAGAAAGAACTCTCGAAGTCACACTGGTTAATGCCCGCACCGAATCAGCCCCCATCAAGCCCAAATTGCTGGCGCAAAACCAGATAAACGCGGGCGGAGAAACCGAAATCGGCACCGCCTCTTCGCCATTGCCCCGTACAAGCTCCATCCCGGCCGACCAAGTCATCCTGGCTGCGCTGCGCAAACGGCAAGCGGAGCTCGAAGACGAACAGAAGCAGCTTTACACGCAACTGGAATCCCGGCAAAAGGCCCTGCTTGCGCATGAACATCCTGATCTGCTTCAGCAATCGGACGACCCCGGCACCGATAACCGCAATCAGGAAAGTCTTATCCTGAACGCGCAAATCAGCGCCATCAAAGAGCGCATAGAGCGCTATAACGCGCTGCCAAGACAGCAGTTTTCAGGCCCTTCATCCCAAGCGGTGGACTATGCCGACTACGTCGAGGCATGGAGAAAGAAAATCGAACTGCTGGGGACCGAACACTACCCCGCCGAAGCGCGCGGAAAAATTTACGGCAAACTACAACTGACTGTTTACATAAAAAAAAATGGCGACCTGGCCCGGATCGAGATCAACCAGCCATCCAGCCACGCTGTACTCAATCTGGCCGCTCAGCGGATTGTGCAACTGGCGGCCCCTTTTGCTCCACTGCCGCCGTCCCTGGCCGAACACACGGATGTATTCGCCATCACGCGCACGTGGAGCTTCACCGACAACCAGCTTAATACCGAGACACCATGACCGCCCCAACGACCCGCCTGCGCTATGCCGTCATCGGCAATCCGATTGAACACAGCCGATCGCCATTCATCCACGAACAATTCGCTCGCCAGTTGGGCATAGCGCTGGATTACGAAAAAATTAAAGCCCCGGTCGACGACTTTGCCGCTACAGTCGGACAATTCTTTTCCGAGGGAGGGTCTGGTTTGAATGTGACGCTTCCTTTTAAAGAACAAGCCGCTATCCTGGCTCCGCGCCTCGGCAAACGCGCCCGGCTAGCGGGTGCGGTCAACACGCTGTGGATGGAGCAAGGCCTTTTACATGGCTGCAATACCGACGGCGTCGGCCTGTTAAACGACCTGCGACGACTTGGGCTGGCGCTACAAGACAAAAAGATATTGCTGGTGGGGGCCGGAGGCGCGGCGAAAGGAATAATCCTTCCCTTGCTTGCTGCGGGCTGCGCCCGGCTGCGTATCATTAATCGTACGCCCGCGCGGGCGCTTGAACTGCAAGCGCATGTCGTCCAACAACGGCCCGAACTTGCCGCCGCGCTATCGGCCGGAGGTCTGAACGACGCAAACGGGCAATGGGATCTTGTCGTTAACGCCACATCAAGCAGTCTAGGCCGGAGCCCGCCAAGCCTGTCGCCGGATATTTACGCCCCGGGAGCGCTAGCCTACGATCTGATGTATGCCGCCGAACCGACCTCTTTCATGCAACAGGCGCAACGCGATGGCGCGGAAAACACCGCCGACGGGCTGGGAATGCTAGTGGGTCAGGCAGCCGAAAGCTTCGCGATCTGGCACGGAGCAATGCCCGACACAGAGCCGGTGCTGGCTGTGCTAAGGCAACAAATCCTTGCTGCCCGGACGGCATGAACAGCCGAAGACCTCGTGCGCCAAAACGACACCTGTTCGGCGCGGCAATACTGCTTGGCCTTGGCGCGCTGCTGCTGTATCAGCTAGGCTTATTCACCATGATTGTCTGGTACAACTTTCAGAACCCGGGCGAAACCGCGTTCATGAACCATACACTGACCGAACTAAGAGCATCTAATCCAAAAGCCGCGCTGGAGCGTAAGTGGACGCCCTACACTGAAATCAACACGTCGCTTAAACGCGCGGTCATTGCCTCGGAAGACGCGAAATTCACTGATCACGAGGGCGTCGAATGGGACGCCATCCGCAAAGCCTGGGAATATAACCAGCGGCAAGCCGCGGAAGGCAAGCGCCGCGTGCGCGGCGGCTCAACGATTACCCAGCAGCTCGCCAAAAACCTTTTCTTGTCCAGCTCACGCTCTTATTTGCGCAAAGGGCAAGAACTGGTTCTCGCGTACATGATTGAACTGGTCATGAGCAAAAAACGCATCCTGGAACTGTATTTGAACGTGGCCCAGTGGGGGTCGAACATTTTCGGCGCCGAAAGCGCCGCTCAACACTACTATCGCACCAGCGCGGGCAGGCTCAACGCCGCCCAGGCGGCCACGTTGGCCGCCATGCTGCCCAACCCGGCGTATTATGACGAACATCGCAGCACATCCTATCTGCGATCTCGCGCGGGCACGATCGAAAAGCGGATGCGCCTGGCCGCAATACCCTAAACCCGACAAGGCATTAAATACATTTCCGATGCATACCGCCCGCCACTACCTCGCCCGAGAAATATATCGCTCCTGTGCCGTCGTTTTGCTGGCGTTGATCGGACTCTTCACTTTGTTTGCCCTCATCGACGATCTGGATAACGTTGGCTCGCACTTTACCCTGGTCAATCTGTTTTACTTGCAGGCCCTTGCGCTGCCTACACGCCTGTACGACCTGCTGCCCATTGGGCTGTTAATCGGCGCCATACTGGCGCTGGCAGGGCTGGCACAACGCAACGAGCTGGTTATTTTGCGCGTCTCCGGCGTTAGCGGCCTGAAATTGCTGGGCATGCTGTGGGTCATTACGATCCCCATGGTTGTCGGCGCGTTCTTACTCTCTGAGATCGTCACCCCCGCCGCCGAGATAAAATCCAGTGAGGCCAATCTAATACTATTGGGGCGCACCGACGGCAGCCGGCTTAACAGTGGATACTGGTTCAGAGAAGTGACACCCGACAATGGCACGCGCCTTATAAATATCGCCCAACTGAAAGCAAGCGGGGGCGTGGCCGGCATTACTCTTTACGAATTCCACCAAGGCCAAAAACTGGCTTTATTCGCCCAGGCTAAAACCGGTCGTTTTAGCAACGGCACACTTATCCTGGACCAGGTCACCGAAAACCAGATCGACGCGCGCTCCATTTCGGCGCTGGCCGACGCCAAGATTCCTGTCACCCCTATCAACAGGGTCAGACTGGTTAACCAGGTAACCCTGCAAACCACTCTTACCCCTGAACGGTTGATCGCGCGCATTTTGACCCCTGAGCGCATGTCGGCGCTGGATCTGCTGGACTATATCGGTTACCTGAAGAGCAACCACCTGCAAACCGATCGTCAAGTCGTCGCTCTATGGCGAAAAATGGCTTACCCATTCACCCTGCTGGTAATGATCACCATCGCCGCGCCCATCAGCTTTTCACAAACCAGACGCGGCGGGGTCGGCAGCAAAGTATTTATCGGAATATTGCTGGGTGTCGGCTTCTTCATGCTTAATCAACTCGCCCTGAACGTCGGAATGCTAAGCAAATGGGATCCCTGGATAACAGCGCTTGTGCCCAACCTGGGAGCCTTCGGACTCGCCCTGGCGGCGTTGATGATGCTGGAAAATCAACACAAGGTTCGCCAGTTCACCAGGGCCGGCTGGCCATGGAAAAGGTCGGCCATATGAATGCGCAAGGCGACATCTGGGTAATCGGCGATCTGCAGGGCTGCTGTGCGCCGCTAAACGAGCTATTGATGCAGCCCGAGCTTATCCAGAATCCCGACGACCGGTTCTGGTTTGCCGGCGATATCGTCAATCGCGGCCCCAACTCGCTTGGTTCCCTTAGACGCATTATGGAAATGGGCGACCGGGCGACCGTCGTGCTGGGCAACCATGACTTGCACCTGCTTGCCGTGGCCGCCGGTGTGAAAGGCCAAAGCGCGTCGGATACTCTGGATGACATACTGAATGCGCCCGACGCCAGGGAACTTATCGACTGGATGCGGCACCAGCCGCTAGCCCACTATGCGCATGGCCACCTGTTGGTTCACGCGGGTGTGCTGGCGCCATGGGATGTTCAGAAAACACTGGCGCTTGCGGCCGAGGTCGAGTCAGCCTTGCGCGGACCCGATTGGAAAGACCAGTTGGAACACATGTACGGCAATAAACCAGCCTGCTGGAGCGACGATCTTAAAGGCCACAAGCGTTTACGCGTTATCGTCAATGCGCTGACGCGTATGCGGCTTTGCAACGGCGCCGGGGAAATGGAGTTCACCCAAAAAGGAGCGCCCCATGAGGGCGGCGACCTGATGCCCTGGTTCGACGTGCCCGATCGATTGACCCGCAAAGACACCATTGTGTTCGGTCACTGGTCAACACTGGGTCTACTGGTGCGCAATGACGTAATCTGTCTGGACACCGGTTGTGTTTGGGGCGGCAAGCTCACAGCCTTGCGGCTGCGAGACAAAAAGGTAATTCAGGTGGCGTGCGTTCAGTCTCAGGATCCAACGGCATACTAAGCGCTACAAATCAAGCGCATCAAGATAGCGTTGCAAAATAACGGCGGCCGCCTGCGCGTCATCATCGGCATTGGAGCCAAGCAGTTCCTGGGCCTCGATGCTGGAACCTCGCTCATCGACCAGCACGACCACCACACCAAATCGCCCGCGCAACTGATTTGCAAACCGGCGACAACGAAAGGTGGCGGGCTGCTCCGCGCCCTGGGTGGTAAGCGGCAGACCCACCACGACGCGTTCAGGTTGCCAGACAGTCAGCAATGCGTCGATCGCGGCAAAACGTTGAACACGCGTGGCGTGCTTAAGTATTTCCAGCGGACGGGCCTGTCGCGTCACCGTATTGCCAACTGCAACCCCGATTTTTTTAACGCCATAGTCAAACGCCAGCAGCGTTTCGTCAGGCATGCCCCGCGTCTCCGGTCAGCATGGCGGCCCGAATTCCCAACTGCCCAAGCGCCGCTTCGTAGCGGCCCTCGGGCGGCGTCTTGAAAAGAATCTCGTTGGACGCCAGCACATTAAGCCACGCGTTTTGCGCGATCTCGCTTTCTAGCTGACCCGCTCCCCAGCCCGCGTACCCTAAAGTAATCAGTATCTGCGCCGGTCCGCCGCCGTGCGCAACCTCCTGAAGTATGTCGCGCGAGGTTGTCAACGCGAGATTCCCCAGTTGAATACTGGAGCTGTACTCGCCTGCCGGGACATGCAACACAAACCCGCGGTCGGTTTGCACGGGTCCTCCAAAAAACACCGGTTTATTTTGAACAGGCCCTATTTCGAGCGAAAGCTCCAGCTCGATGCGCTTGAGCAAATTACCGACGGTAAGATCGGTGGGACGGTTAATGACCAACCCAAGAGCGCCATGCTCGGTGTGTTCGCATACGTAAATGACCGTATCGGCCAAACTCCCAGACACCATGCCTGGCATTGCCAATAAAAATTGCTGGGACAGGTCGGCGCTGGATCCCACACCGGGCTGATTCGACGATGTAATCATGACTCGCCTCCCGCCAAAATGGCTATATTGACAAACGATTAAACCTCGATTAATTCAAAATCTTCTTTGCGCGCCCCGCATTCAGGGCAAACCCAATTCGGAGGAACGTCCTCCCAACGAGTTCCGGCAGAAATACCGTCTTCGGGATAGCCCGTAGCCTCATCATATATCCAACCGCAAATTAA